>CAZCHZ010000146.1:0-4387 GCA_964498615.1 uncultured Legionellaceae bacterium
TGAAAAAGGCGTTAGTTTGTACATCGATGATTTTGGGACAGGATATGGAGGTTTAAGTTATTTAAAAGTATTTCATGTGGATAAAATAAAAATCGATAGATCTCTTATTCATAATCTCACCCATAATGATCATAATGCAACCATCGTATCAGCCATTCTTGCCATGGCGAAAGAATTAGGCATTAAAACTTTGGCGGAAGGCGTTGAAACCATTGAAGAATTACAATTTTTAAAAGAACGAGGTTGTCAATTTATACAAGGATATTATTTTAGCGGCGCAATTTCTGTGGAAGAAGTTACAGAACTATTAGCACGAACGCAAATTTACAATAAAAAAATTATTGATCGGCGCAACTAATACTTAAAGCAACTCTCTTTAAGTCTCTGTTTTGCCATGGGACACCAAATGCCTTCGCAGGCATTGCAGTATAATACAAATAAGGATGACTGCCTGAATATTCAAAATTGCGATCTCGACTTGCAGGATCAAGCAAACTTGGATAAGCTTCAGCGTTCACACCAGAACCTTTGCTAGATTCACGATATTCTTTCAATGAATGTACATTTTTTAAAACGACAGGTTCCGACCAATGTAGCATATCATGGCTTAAGATATAAGCAAATGCTGCCTCATTTCTTTTTTCATTTGAAGGTAAATTGCAAACTGCAATATATTGTTTAAGCGTGGTATTGAAAGTCCATGAAGTGCAGCCTATTTTAGGGATAATCGTTTGGCAAACATGTTGTTCTGGATTAAGTTTGGAATCCTTATACAGACTGACATTCATCATAGTATTAAATCCTTTTCCATCCCAAGCACGCCAACGGCTAGGATCTGAAATGTCATCATTACGTACCAAACAATTTCCCTTAGGATGTCCATGTCCAACATTATTAAAGACAAGCACATAAAAATAACGCCTGCCATTTTCTATTTTAGATAAAGTGTTGGTTTGTTGGGCAATGCCCTGTGATTGTCCTTCATCTGAATATCGATAAGGTGTGATCATAGCCACTTGAGGCTTATCTTGTGCATCTCTGATAATCTCAAAACTTTTTCCCGCATTCGTGGATTTTGCAGCAATAATATTAGGATACCAACCTGTTGGGCCTGTATTGTACTCATTGTGAACAAGCGCATAAATAATTTGCCCATCGTAGGTCCAAGGATTGCGTAGCCAAGTATTATTATAATATGCTTCAGGTCCTGCCTTGGGATCTGGATTGTTAGCAAACAAGCTTTGAGTGCAATCTCTTTTGACAGTATTTAAGGAAGTGCCAATACTTGGATAGCTGCCTGCAATCCCATTAAACAAGACCACCTGCCCTGCTTTATTGATAAATGCCATGGCGGGAGAATCGGGTACATCATCTTTGCTACAACGATCTGTTTCATAATGAAAAACGGTTTCTTCGGGTCCAATAATGCGAATGATTGGGTTTTTACAGCTGCCCTCGGTGTCAGCCTGCACATTGCAGACCATGCATAAACATAAAAATATCATTGGACTGAGGGTCTTCATTTGCATAATCCTATGGATCACTGTTATTGAACTTATTTAGTCTAGTATATTTTTTGTATTGGTGGTAATATTTAACATTAAGTTTTTCAGGATTAACATACATGAAATTCTTTGTTTTTGGTTCTAAACTTTTATTTTTATTTTTAATAGTGGGCCCAACAGTTGCCTTCGATGCTACTGCGCTTGCAAACTACATCCAAAGCAATTACCCAACCCAAACCTTAGGAATGATTGTGCAGGATGCAAAAACAGGTAAAGTTTTATATGAAAAGCAATCTAAAGAAGCTTTTGAACCTGCGAGCACCACCAAGCTATTCACTGCCGCTGCCATGCTGCTTGAATTTGGCCCACAGTTTCAATATGAAACTACGCTTAAGTTTAATACTAATGATAAAAAAGAGCAGGTTTTAAAAGGAAATATTTATATACAATTTACAGGAGATCCCTCGTTTAGCAGACAAGATTTAACCCAATTAATCAAAGCAATAAAAGATTTCGGTATCGAAAAAATAGCAGGAAATATTATTATTGATAACACGCGGTTTCAAGCCCCCTATTATGCCTGGGGTTGGACCTGGAATTCATTGCCCTGGTATTTTTCAGCCCCCATTACGACAGTTATCGTTGATGAAAATAGTGTTGGTGTACGTTTTACGAGTAACCAATCCTTGGGCGGAAAAGCGACACTTTCTTATCTAAAACCACTTCCCCTGGGTAACATTACTCAACATGTCATCACAGTAACCGAGCGCGAATCTAATGAGGAATGTGAAATTATGCTTTCTATGGATGATAAAAATAATTTGCAAGCCGGAGGTTGTTGGCCTAAGCATGATACGGCAGATGATCTTAAATTAGCCATTAAAAATCCAGATTATCTGGTTCAAAAACTTATTTTAGAAGACTTAAAAGCATCTCATATTACATTTTCCGGAAAAATTAATTTTGAAAAAATGCCTGAAAACTTGGAAACCATTAGCCGACATTTATCACCTGCCCTACAAGATCTCATTAAACCTGTTTTACAGGATTCAAATAATATTTATTCAGACAGTTTTTTTAAAACACTAGGATTCAAACGATTTCAAAAGGGCAGTTTTCAAGCAGGTGGACGCGCTTTCCAAGCAATTGCTGAGGAAAAATTACAGTTAAGTGTCAATGATATCAAACTCTGGGACGGTTCTGGCGGGTCGAGATATAATTTAATCAGCCCTGCAAGTCTCGGTAAGTTATTATATATGATGTATAATCATCCGACGTTAAGTAAAATATTTATTGATGCAATGTCCATTGCAGGTGAAACTGGTACTTTAAAAAAGAGATTTTTGTCTAGTGATCTCAAAGGCAAAATACGTGCAAAGACAGGTTCTTTACAAAACGAATCTACTCTTGCGGGTTTTATTACGACTCAAAATAATAAAGACTTAATTTTTGTGATTATGATTAACAATAGCCCAAAGGACGCTAGCTCACTTGAGCGTATTCATGACGAGATATGTGAACAAATTTATAAGTAATAAATGTTCCATAAAGGCATATTTTTTGTTATTCAACTCAATCTGAAATAATTCTTAAACAATTGACTCAAATAATAAGGAGGGATAAAATGAATAATAGTAATGAATATGAGGAGTATCGTTATGTCTACTACAGAACACAATGTAAAAGAAGCATTTGAGGTGCAATCGTTATGTGATAAAGCACAAATCGTTAATGGCGAGAGCATTACCTACATCAACCCAAAAGAGAATAAATTGGGGATTTCAGAACTTTGGTCTATCTTAATACGTTGTTGCACTCCAGTTCCAATTGAAACATCCCCTATTAAAGAGGACAAACAAACAGACAAGTTAAAAAACAAAATATTAACATCTCTTTCTTGGAAAACTTTCTTTAATCATGCCGTCACTGCCGCACGCGATTGTTATGATATATACGCGCCTGAATTTGACGTTATTGTAATAGCCATTCAAGCTTTTAACACAAAGGCAAGCAACTTTTTTAAAGATGTGGGAGAAATCTTAGGCTGGTCTCTTGCTCTAAAAGTCAGAGATTTTAGTAATGAAAACATCAATGAAGACACACGAGAACGCGCTCCATCCGAAATAGATGGTAAGGTTCAGAAATTCGCTCATGCACTTAGTAACATTCCTTTTGATGCCATCAAAGAGGATCTTTTGCAATTACAATCTTTATCAGCGGACGACAAAAAAGATTTAATAAAATTTATTATCGAAAATGTACAGGAGAGTATTGAATATTTTTTAAATGTTACTGAAGAACGTTTCAAAGACATGACCCCTCTCACAATAAGAGAAAAAATGATTATGGCCAAACCTTAAGATTAAGTTTTTGGCTTTTTCTTATTATTTTTATTAGATGGCTTTTTTTGCTTTAATTTCTCATTGAGCCTTGTCTGGCTTTTTTTCAATTTTACAATTTCTTTTACAAAATTTGCCATTCGCTTTTCTGTTCTCTTTTCTAATTTACCAAGCATGCTAATCACTTGACCATTTTGAATATTATTACGCCGGAAATCTGGCTTGGCAACAATAATTTTTTTTGTCTTAGATGGCTTTGATTTTTTTGACATATAAATCCTTATATTTACTCAATTTTAAAACCATAGGTTTTTACCAACAATTGCCAGTAAGGCGATCGTGGTAAATCAGCCTTCAGAGACTGAATAAATGCTGTTTTTCCTCCAACTTCAGGATCCCATGCCTTGTCTACAAACAACCAAGCCAGTGTAGGTTGGCCTCGATAAAGCAATTTAAGTGCCCCTGCCGTCACTCTTCCTGGAAATTCCAGAGCATCCTTTTCATTATTACTTTCATTTTGCATAGTTTGTTTACGTTCTACAT
>CAZCHZ010000147.1:0-4371 GCA_964498615.1 uncultured Legionellaceae bacterium
ATTGTTAATACAAAGAACAAGAAAACCACCAGTATCATAACACAGGAAATTAGGCCTTGCGAGCAGGTTTAACGGGCATATACCCCTGTTTTAGCTCTTCACGATAATAGATATATAAACCAAAACTGACTGCCGCCAAAGAAATCCAGAAATGGAGGGACATCACTTCGTGTAAAAGCAGCCAGCCAAAAAGAGCGGCGAAAAAAGGCTGAGAAAGACCCGCAAAAGAGGTATAGGTAGCTGTAAAAAAGCGTAATAAATAGGCATTGAGATTATAACTGATTAAATTGGACACCAAGGTTAGCGAAAGAAACCATCCTAAAAACGGGAAAAAGTCAGCAACGGGACTTGGGTTCCAATTTTCTGTCCCTAAGGAATGAATCAGGGCAAATATACCGCCCACCAACATTGTGCTGGCATTGGCCATGGCTGAGGAAAATCCATGCCCTTTTACTATCACGCGCATGGTCATCCAGCCAATCGAAGCGGTGAGAGCAGCACCCAAGATGGCAAGTTCACTATAAGAGAAAAAGAAAAAATAACCAGATACATCTTCTTGACCGGAATGGGCAATCAACACTGGCAGAAATCCGCTGATTCCAATCAAAAGCCCTATCCATTTTTGATAGGTAATTTTTTCATTAAACCAAAAATAGGATAAAAGTGCTGTGGCAATGGGGCAAAAACTATATAAAAAACAGGCCTTGGCAGCTTCCATGAATTGTAAACCCCAAAATTCTAGGGCATTGGTTAAGTAGATATTGGTGAATCCTGCAATGAAAATAGGCCGATAAAGTTTTTTAGGAATATGAAATTGCTTACGATGGAAGATATATTGATAAGCAAGTAATAAAAGACCTGCCAGCGTCATTCTAGCTGCGGTAATGAAGAGAGGAGATGCATATTCAAGGGTGAGTTTACCCAAGACAAATACTAGCCCATAAAGCGCGCAGAGTAACAAGAGTAGGCACTGTAATCGCAAAACACTCCCCAACAATAAAGATTTTGGACGATGAGACATGTTAGCGTTATTTTTATAGTTTAGGCACATAACTCGTTTTCGGGTTGTGTATCATGCTATAATGTCAATATGAGTAATGTTAAGGTCCTTGTCATCGGGGTCATCTGTCTCCTTAATTCATATCAAAATGCTTTTTGCATGGATTGCGCTAAAGCCAAGACAACTACTGAACTTGCGATTTGCAATGATAAAAATTTGTTAGATTATGATGCGGCATTATCTTTTCTTTATGCAGATATATCTAAAAAGCTGGATGGCAAAGATAAGGCAATTTTTATTGAAGGACAAAAAGCTTTTCTAAAAGAAAGAGATGCTATTAAGCCAGATTTACTTTTGCATTTTTATCGAAATAGAATTCAGTATTTGGCTGCGAATCAAAAATCCATTTCTAAACAATTGATGCTAAGTATCTTGCATTCTTATCAAAGTAATATGCGGGAAATCTCATCCCTGGATTCTATTCTTATTTCTTCTTACATTAAAGCTAATATACAGGATTACACACACGATAAAGACATTGAAGAGACCTTATCCAACAATGATTTTGATAATACTAACCTCATCAGATTGAATGATAAAGCAATGCTATTGGCAGTTGCTTTAATGATGGGTGCTTATCAAGGACAAGCGCTCTCGTTTTTATACGATGGGCAAGATATCTCTCTTATCAGTTTTCAACGTCAGGACAATCAGAAAAAAATGATAAAAACTTTTGTCGTTTCAAATTATATCACTTGGGAAAAGCCTTTCTTGGTAATCCATGAACGTTCCGCAGGGTTTTTATATGAATGTGGGGATACTTTTTACTATACTTTTCAAGCACCTGGTTTTACACTGGCAAAACAAGTGACAACGCCTTGTAACGCAAAAGAAATAGACGCCATTCAAAGAGGCACACTGAAGACCAGGGATTTAAAAAATATTGTTATTTATTCAGATAATTAAAGGTGTCGATACACCCTTTTACAAGCAGATAAGATTGCGGTATAGTCTATTATATGACTAACGTGACTACCTTAGCATCAGAAATATACCTTGATTATGCAGCCTCAAGTCCTGTAGATCCGCGTGTATTGCAAAAAATGATGGACTGCCTTTCTTCAAAGGCGGGTATCGGAAACCCTGGGTCATCACATATTTTTGGAAAAATGGCAAGCGAATCAATTGCCCTGGCCAGAGAAGATTTAGCATCACTCATTAATGCAAGACCAGATAGGCTGATTTTTACTTCCGGGGCCACAGAATCCAACAATTTGGCTTTAAAAGGTGTCATGGAAGCATATCAGTATCAGGGTAAACATATGATTACCTGTCAAACAGAACACCGTTCAGTACTAGATACTTGTCAATATTTAAGCCAAAAAGGCTCGCGTGTCACTTATTTAAAGCCCCTGCCAGATGGTTTGATCGACCTTGAAATGCTGGAACATGCAATCGGATCAGATACCGTTTTAATATCCATTATGCAAGTGAATAACGAAACAGGTGTAATACAAGATATTCCTGCGATTGCTGCCCTAGCAAAACGTAGGGGTATTTTATTGCACGTGGATGCAGCGCAAAGTTTAGGAAAATTGCCCATAGATGTAGAAAGTTTGGGCCTTGATTTCATGTCATTGTCTGCGCATAAAATGTATGGTCCTAAAGGGATTGGCGCATTATATATCAAAAAAGAAACTTGCGATCCAAAATTAAGACTAATAGCCCAACTGCATGGCGGTGGACAGGAGGGAGCGCTAAGGGCAGGCACTTTGCCCACACACCAGATAGTTGGTTTTGGGAAGGCTTCAAAACTTGCCAAAGAGAATCTAGAGACAGATCAGACGAGGATAAAATATTTAAGCGATAAATTCTTAAAATCATTACTTAATTTACCGGTAGTAATGAATGGACACCTTAAAGCGAGAATACCCAATATTGTGAATATATGTTTTGCAAATATTGAAGAAGAACATTTAATGGTTGGTTTAAAACCCCTTGCCATCTCAAGTGCGGCTGCTTGTAGCGCAAGCAGTCACGATCCTTCACATGTTTTAAAGGCAATGGGATTGCGAAGCGAATTAGCAAAACGTTCAATACGTTTTTCTTTTGGGCGATTTACAACAGAAAATGAAATTGATAAAGCTTTAGCCATCATCCAAGGAGTGATATATGAACACCGCAACATTACCTGTGAGTGATATAAATGATCCCAAGATTACGATAACCGCATCTGCGGCTGTCTATTTGCAAAAACGTTTACCAGTTGCATCGAAGGCGGTGGGCCTTCGTTTTGGTTTACGCACCAAGGGATGCTCAGGGTTCACCTATGTTCTGGATATCGCAGAAAGCATGTTAGAAGATGACATCATAGTGGCAAGTGCAGGACTTAATCTTATTATTGACAGAAAACAGATAAAATTTTTAAAAGGGACAATCATCGACTGCGTGCAGGATGGGGTAAATGAATTTTTAAAATTTAATAATCCCAATGCCAAGGGTGAGTGTGGATGTGGGGAAAGTGTCAATATCGAAGCTTAAGATAGCAATATCAGTCACGCGTTGACATACCGCGAAATAAGATATTAGCGGAGCATCACCAGTTAAGTTGCTACACTAAACTATAGACACTATTTTCTGCGGCTGTGTTTAATGAGTAACGCTCTGAAAGAATCCACTTCCTTTTTAGGGACTGCAATTGCTTCCTGTAAACAGGCATTTCTTTATGTGACGCTTTTCAGCTGTGTTGTGAATCTGCTTACGCTCACTGTTTCTTTATACATGTTTCAAATCTTCGATCGTGTTTTATTGGCAGGTCGTAATTATGACACCCTGATTTATTTAACCATTATTGCTATCTTCGCATTGACTATATTATCCATTTTGGATGCTGTACGTACACGCATTATGGTGTTTGTCAGTCATTGGTTGGATAATAAATTAAGTCCAGAAGCCTTGCAGCGCAGTGTCGATAATTTATTACAAGGTAAGAGTTATGCGCCGCAATCTCTGCGTGATATTGCGCAGGTGCGTGGCTTTATTGCAAGCGCTGGAATGTTAGCCATTATGGATACGCCCTGGGTGCCCATTTATTTGATAGTGATATTTTTACTTCATCCGCTCTTGGGTGTGATTGGGACGATTGGTGCCATCATTATTTTTGCGCATGCACTTGCAAATGAGTTGATGACCCGTCAAATTTTAAGCACTGCTAATACTGCTGCGATTAAAAGTCAAAACCAAATAAATGCGACTTTGCGAAATGCTGAAACAATTCAAGCCATGGGTATGTTACCGAATATTGTGCAACGTTGGTATCGAGATAATCAAAAAGTGCTCGATCTACAATCGTTGGCTAGTCAACGCGGAGG
>CAZCHZ010000148.1:0-4369 GCA_964498615.1 uncultured Legionellaceae bacterium
ATAACAAAACATGAACGAGCTCATTATTTCTGTCTAAAATGAGGATTGAAGAATAATGAAATCGATTTAAATCTATAGGAAAATAACGATCCATACAATACAAGGACGAAACCACGAGCAAACTCGCTATTATCCCACAAGCTATCCAGTGAAATAATTTCACCAACACTCTTATTTAGCTGTCATGCCAGCGCAGGCTGGCATCCAGTTTTTGTCTGCCTTTTCTGGATGCCAGCCTGCGCTGGCATGACAATATTACTTCGTTATACTCACAATACTGATGGTAAAATATCATGGTGCGGTTACGGTAACCTTACCGGCTTCTGTGCGGACAAAATACCAGGGCGAATACATATCTTCGACAGATAATCCAGGATGGATATAGCTGCCGGGCGTGACTGCACGCACCACATAGCCTACTTTAAAGTCTCGGGTTTTTTCATCCAAGGTAAAGGCGGCAATAAATCTATCATCCAGGGATTCTGTATATGAAGCTGTTTTTGTTGGCAAATTATTGGAGGGATTAGGATCTAAACGCGCATTTTCTAATTCAAATCCTGCAGGTAACAGATCTACTAATAATAATTCCTGCGGTCCTTGAGTTAAGGCACGTCCCTCTATTACCACCTGTAATTGTGTACCTTGCCGCAAGTTATCGAGTGAGACAGGCTTATTATCCATTGCGTAATATTTACGCGTCACTTCCATATCATGCATCTCAGCCTTAGGCGCAATTTCAGGGATTCCAGAAACAGAGACATGTTGCCAAAGTGCAGTTTTCCCAAGATTTTTCACCTGTACACCCTGTTGAAGCGCTGCAACAGATAGAGGTTCGACTAATGATGATTCCGAACTAAACGTTTTCCCATCCATTTGAACAGAGACTGCATTTGTCAATCCTGCGTTCACAGTGTTTGCTGCTAATAAAACCCAAGCCATTTCTTGAGTACTTAACTCTCTGCCTTCTAATAAATACTCTGAAATGAGTGAACGCAAACTTTCAATATTCTGATTGATAGGGTTCAAAGCAGGTGAGACAATCACTGCGGTTTGCATCAAGCTTAAAGTGGCTGCCCGATCTCGAAATACAGTGCCATAAAGTAGACTTTCAGTGGTTTCATTATTGACTTCCATGCTATGCAGAAAAGCATTCAGTGCACGATCGTTTTCACCTTTTAATGCAAGCGCAGCAGCCAGTAAACTACGCGCCATTGGTGTATCTAAAGTATCATAATAGCTATCATAAAAATATCGTAAGCTACCGGTTTCCACACGATTTGCATTCGTCAATACATATAAAGCATAAGCAGCACCCGAGAGCGCATAGGGTGATTCGCTAGGATTTTGTAAAACATTACTTAACCAATCTAATGCGCGACTTAAGGTGAAATGCGGGATTTCATATTTTAGTTTTTCTGCACGCTGCATAAAATCCACCGCATAGGCTGTCAACCAAACATTTCCTGCAGTTTTCTGGCCCCATAATTCAAAAGCACCCGATGCCTCTTGTTTTTCAGATAAATACGCTAGGGTTTGATTCACAAGATCTTTAGCCCCTGGTTTATGACTCATCAAAGCACCCATGCCTTTACTTGTGGTTTGTTCGACACATCCATAACGATATTCAAATAACCGATCTGAAATGGCTTGAATATCCCAAGGTAATCTTGAAGACCACATAATCTGGGCCCGAATCGTGTCTGGTAATAAGCCATGCAATAGCGCAGGCGTGAGACCTTGTTGTTCATCTTTGACAAGACGCGTACTCACACTACGTAATATTGCAGGTGTAGCTCCGCGCACTGATATTTCAAAAACGCGAGTAATATCTAATTTAGGACCTTGTAAATGCAAAGTAATTTTGCCATCCCCTAAAGCATGCGCATTGATTGCAATACGAGATTCAAAGACGGCCTCTTTTTTAAGCGGAATTTGCAACGGCACCTTATCCTTGAGTGACACACTTCCTTCAGCCCGGACATCCAAAGTATAGATACCTTCTTCGCCAGCAAAATTATGTAAACTAAAAGATATAGAAGAACTATCCTCCTTGGCCAAAAATCTCGGTAATACCGCTTCTAAAACAACTGGATCTCTCACCAATAACGATGCCTCACCCGACCCTAAACGTTTTTCATCCATGGCAACCGCCATTAAACGCAAGCTGCCATTAAAATCCGGCATATCAAGAGAAACACTTCCCCGACCTGCTTTATCCAGAGATACCAAGCCCTGATATAAAGAAACAACCCTAAACGCACGTTTGGACAGCCCCTGACGATGACGCGATAAAATCCCCGCATCTCCCCCGACACGCAATGTGCCAATGGGACCATTCATGGGGTCGATTAATTTACCATAAAGATCTCTAAGTTCAACATTTAAGCGACGTTTGCCAAAAAAATATGTCGCAGGATTGGGACTTAGAAAGTCTGTTAATTTCAAAATCCCTTCATCTACTGCTGCAAAAGTTAGAAGCGTTTTATCTGGCACAATATTATTTCCACTGCTTTGCACTTGTAAGGGGATGGTGATATTTTCTCTGGGTTTTACTTCGGCTGGCAATGTGAAATCCACTTTTAATTGTCTGTCTTTCGTATCGACAGCCATCCACGCAATCCCAACAGCACGTTTTGGTAAAAATGGTTTATCTGTTTTTGTACCTTTAAGCGGCCTAAATGCAGAGACCATACAATAGACCCCGACTCCCCAATCTTCTGTCACTTTTAATTTAAGCCGCGTTCCCTTGGGGGACACATCAATATTTTGCGTGCTCAAAATTTTATTACTCGCTAAGGTCACCAATGCCTGGCCTTCAAAAGGCGCTTCTATCAAAACTTCTGCATTTTCTCCGATTTTAAATGCATCTTTTGCAAGTTTCACTTTGAGTGCATCTGGCGTATCACTGCCCTGAAGATTTTCTGTCCAACCTTTTTGAAACCGAATACTGGTGGCAGCGAAGGTTTTTAGATCCCTCACCTCTAAGCGATATTGTCCCCAATCTTTTACTAAAACTTTTGCACTCACAGGGCCTGTGTCAGAGGTTTTAAAAGTACCCTTATCTAAAAATCTATCCTCAATGACAGATTGATATGTCCAAGGCGCATAATTTTGAGTCTGATACCAATTGTAATGTAAACGCTCTTCAAACAGTGTATATTCTAGATCTTCGGATTGCGTTAATTTGCCGCTTGAGTCCAGGGACAGAATTTGAAACTCAGCAATATCCTCGTTTTCCTTTAAAATACCCTCTGCAAACGTGGGTTTGATACCAATCATATTAGGCGTAATTTGCACAGGGATTTTGAGCGTTCCAATTTCAGGACGACCACCTAAGTCCGCAAGCGTTACACGTATCAACGCTTCAATGGCTTGACTTGTATGCGGCAAGGAATTGAGGATAACCGTCAAGGTTTCCTCGCCTTTGTCATTCAGAGGCGCAAAAGCCAAATTGCTCCGTGTTTCCAAGAAGTCTTCTGTTGCCAAACCAAAGGTATAGCCTGGATATGCTGGATAGGGACTAGGATTTTTTCTTAAGATCATCTCAGCATTGCCAGATAAACCTGCTGCAGGTGCGCCAAATAAATAGCGTCCAACAATATCCACTTCCACAGGGCGGTCTAAAGATAGGTAGGTTTCTTTGGCTCTGGCTTGTAAAGCAACGGTCATCCTTGAGGGCACAAAATCTTCAACCGAAAATTGTAATTGTCCAATGGGATCTTTTGCAGGATCTGTAAAGGCAAAGATTGTCCATTGTCCTGTCCGTGCAGACTTAGGTAAAGGCATTGTTAAAGCATAAAATCCCAGTGCATTACCCGTTATAGCAAAACGTTCTACTTCCAACCCATCAGGTCGCATCACTTTAAATACCAAGGGTACTTGACCTTTTGCATTGGCCCATTCATCACGTAAGATCGTATTAAGATGAACAGTTTCTCCTGGACGATATACACCTTGTTCTGTATATAAAAACGCATCCCATTTGCTATTCACCTGTCTACCAGAAGCGCCTCTATCACTTAAATCAAAGGCAGGCTGTTGCAAGCTTAAAAATGAAAAATCCCCTTTGCTAGACTGCGCTAAGATTAAAACGGGCTGATTGCCACCCTGTCCAGTGGTTTGACTGGGATCAAAATAGGCCATGCCATCTCTGTTTGTTTTCACGGTACTTAAGACAGTGTTGTTATAGGCCAAGAGCTGCAACTCAAGCGAAGAGGCTGGATCCGCTGTTTTTAAAGATCGTGCATTGACTGTGATGCCCCCTGCTTGATCATAGAAAACGGTTAATCCTATATCACTGACAATTAACCATTGCGTGGCTGTTGCACGATTGCCAAACACAACACCCGCTTCCTCTGCTTGTATAATG
>CAZCHZ010000149.1:0-4360 GCA_964498615.1 uncultured Legionellaceae bacterium
GTTGAGTAATATTCGAAAGCTTTTTTTGCGATTGATTCATAGCCATTTTCTTTGCAGTACTTTTCGAACTCTTCAAATTCCGGTGGTTCAAATTTTTTTGAAGTGCGTGTTGAGGCTTTAGCCTCTTCTTCCTTTTTAGTTACAGTAACAGTTACATTATCATTTACAGTAACATTACCAGTAACAGTTACAGCTTCGTTTGCTTCGTTTTTTGAAGCATTGCTTCCTTTTGCTTCGTTTTGCTTCGTTCGTGTTTCGCCAGACTTTACCCCTCCCAATCTTCCTGCTTCTGAACGCTTTAGCTTTTTATCGCTCCATTCTTTCAAGTCTCTTTTCAGTTGATTCTTGATAGGTTCGAAAGCAATATTCAAAAGCAAATCGGTTGAAGTTGGATTTTCATCATTCACATAGGAGAATAAATGTTTGATTAGTTTACCTGCAATTTCGTCTGGTAACTGATTGAACAAACTTTGATAATCAGCATAAAGGATGAATGATTTCTTTCCTTCAGCCATAGTAATACACTCCGTAATCTTTACCTGTGTTTGGATCGGTTTCCATAACCGTTTTAATATCCATTCCTTCGTCTCTGAGCCTTCGAATGTATTCTGATAGTCTATACACCCTTAGCTTTGAAAATGCAACAGCACCGCTAATTTTGCCGTTACAGAGCAAGTACTCTTTGATTAGTTGTTTTTGAGGTTTTGGCATGGAGTTTTTATGTTTTATTGAAACAATGTTGCTTGTTCTGAATTGTCGACTGGCTTTTCAAATGACAGCTTTGTGTTCGTTCGGATGTGCTGGTCTATTCGCTTCATTGCTGCATCGTAATAGTCCTTATCCAGTTCACAGGCTGTTAGATCAAATCCGTAATCATGGCAGGCTATTGCTATGCTTCCAGAGCCTAAATGAGTGTCGAGTATTTTGTCTTCAGGCTTGGCGTATTTATCAAGTATCCATTTGTATAGTGCTACTGGTTTTTGTGTCGGATGGATACGCTCTACTCCATCTTTAGCATTTGCACCAACCCATGATTTATTAAACTTTCTTAATGCTCCACCCAAAGAAGACCACGCCAACTCTCCGTCTGCAAAATCATTTTGGCCTGTTCCTTTATCCCAAAATATCCAAGATGATGTAGCCTTAAGGTATTCGGTCATATAATTTCCTCCCCAAACAATTTGATTCTTTGAAACACGAAATAATTCATTGAAATACTCAGCTGATGGTATTGAGCTATCCCAGTCATTTGCACCTCTATATATTTTTTTCTTGCCGTTTCCTAATGTCATTTTATTGGCACCAATTCCATACGGTGGATCTACAATAGCCAAATCAAAGTGTTTGTCTGGATAGCGTGCCATTAATGCCATGTTATCCTCGTTTGTTATTGTTAGCATATCAGAATCTTTCAATCAAATTATTTTTCAGCAAGTAGTTAAAGTGTGAATCCTGGCAGAGGATAAGAAAGAAGTCTATTCCTTCAGATTCACATTTAGCCTTGAAGTGTTCGCATTGCTTTGCCTGATCGAACACATCCAACTCTTTGTACTCTGCTCTTATTTCTTGTGCCAGTTGAGTTATTGATTTTATCTCAATTGTGTTTTGTCTTTGTAGTACCATTTTAGGGAGGGGTTTTATGTACTGCTTTACAATTCCTTTTTTAGTTTCGAATGATCCGATAAAGACCATTTCTTTAAGGTTCATTACTTAAATTTTTACCCATATTACAGCACCTTTCGGATGCTTGTATGGTATTGGTTGTTCAAATCGTTTTGCATTTCTAAGCATCCACGCATAAGGCCACTTATTAATCAATTGCAGGTTTTCTATTTTGTGGCAAAGCTTGAAAATACTCATGTTCTCTATTGGTTTGCTTGAACATGCGTACAGTTCAACACTTCCGACAATCAATCCGCTACCTGCTTCAATAAGTCCGATAGTTCCACGAACTTTTGTTTTAGTTGATCGCATTTCCCAGATTTTACCTTCATCGAAAATCTTATCAAGCCAAAACTTTTGTACTATTAAAGCGCGATCCATTACCAGATATAATTTATAAGTGCGTTAAGAAAGAAAGCTATCGCAAGTCCTATGCAGATGCCTTTCCATATTTTATTGTCGTTCATTTGGGTTAAATATTAAAGAGGTAGGCGTTTAACTAATAAATTATTTTTCAGGTCAGCTATTACCTTTTTAATGATTTGTTTTTAGTTATAAGTGAAACCGTCTGTTTTAAGTTGCCTACCTCTTATGGGATTTATTTTATCTTTTTTGATTGTTCATTCACTTTTTCTTCAAGAAGAAACTTGTCTTCAATTGGAACTTCAAATTCAAACCGAACAACATTTTTATATTTTCTTCCTTCAGGTATGAATGGAAGGCGTGATATTGGAGTATGAAGAACCCATTGTATATCTAATTGCAATTGAAAGTCATCAATACCCTCAATGTATTCAAGTATAGCCTCGTGCTCGCTTGGGTATGGCATCCATACAATCAATTCGGCACGTGAAACATTTTCAAGAATTGAATTTGAAACTAATTGCCAGTAGTATTCCGGATATTCCTTTTTTAATAGCTCAATATCTTTTTTTAAGAGCACATCTGACAGGTCGCAAAATGTAGATCTTGAACTAGGGCACTTAATGTCCCCGACAACATCCGGCTTTAGGATGTCTTTTGTTCCACACCATAATTTAGATGGGTGAACAGTGGTTTTTTGTGATGAGAGCTCGTACTCTAAATCAACATGATTTTCGTATACATATCCCTCCATAGCCCTTCCCCATGACAATGCGTGAGTACTTGACTCTACTTGTAATTCAATACCTAAATCACGCTCCCATTGCTTCTCTTTAACATAAGTCGAAGCTGGCTTGGGTGCTCCCATCAATCTATAAATCTGACTGCTTGTAAATATTCCGATCCTTGATTCATCCATTTTATTTCTTCTTTAAAAAGTTTAAAGTTCTGTTATACGATCTTATTTCTTTATTTGAAGTAACCCGCAGAACGGCTGCCGTTTCTTCAACAGACAAGGCATTTTTTTTTAATTGAAACAAAGACTCTATCTCCGAAAGAAGGTTTGCATCTGGGTTCACATTCTTAATCCTTAGAGCCTCTACAATTTCTCCGAATGCTTTTACCTGAGAAGAGACGATAACAATCCGAATGCCTTTCCATTGCTCCATATATGGAGTGCCGTAAATTTTTTGAATCATTTTACAGTTGGTTTTATTTAGGATCATCGGTTTTTCATTCTCTATAAAAAATGCCACAGTGCAATCCTGGTCTTTACCATCTGCTCCTTTAACTTTAACCTTTTTTGTTTCCTTGATTGTGAGTATTTTTTCTTCATTTGGAAGAAGGCTATAACTGCCTAAATAGTCGTAATTAAATTCCTGTTTCCAGTGTGTTAGCTTTTCTGACATATGCGTAAATTTTAAGTTGAAATTTTAAAATTTGTAAACTGATTTTATTTTTGTTCGAAGTTCTTATCTTCTGTATCTAAATGTGCTGTGTGTGGCATTTCTTCGATCAAATATTCGTCATCGGTGAACATGTAATCGTATTGGCTTTCCAGATATGCCGGATCTTCGAAGCCTTCAGGTGTGTTGCTTGCCATTACCCCTTATATTTAAAAGGTTTTGCTAACTCCAAACGTCTACGCTCTTCAACTATCTCAAATGACTGTATAGCCTCTTCAATAGTGCTGCATACATCTAATTCTTTACCAAAGAATCCAACATACTTAGGTGCTGCAGGTTCGTAGCTTGGTGCAGTGTCTAGCACAACAGGCGGTTTATATCCAAGTGTTCTGCTCATTTCTTTGCCTCCTTATAATTAGCATTGAAAATTTCGATTGATACTACAAGGTCAAGCATTCCGAACCCGATAGACTTCGCATGTTCTTCTGCTTCATCAAGAACCTCTGTTCTTTCGGTTTCATCTTTGATGTGATTCATAGCCAAGTAGACTATCAATCTCAAAGTCTTTAAAAATCTGTACTTGTCAGAAGGGATTTCCTTGATCTCCCTTACTACTGTAAAATTGTCTCCCATTGTTATCGCTGTTTATTGGTTACTGATTAAAATTTTCATCTGAAGGACGTAAGCGAACCGCTAACCACCCCTTCCAGTTTATTGTCTTCAATACAAGTCCGATCGGAATAGCCAGAGACAAGATGCAGACTGTTGTTTCAAATGTTGAGTTCATGATATAGTTGTTCGTTGATTGTAAGCGATAATTGACCTGTAAGACACTTCCATCTTGCGAGCATCCTTCTTGTACTGAAGTGTTCCGGCTTTGCACATCTTCGATACCGTCAGCTTTGCTTTCACATTAAGAAGCTTTGCAG
>CAZCHZ010000150.1:0-4335 GCA_964498615.1 uncultured Legionellaceae bacterium
TTTTTGTCTTGCTCCTGATTGATGCCCTTGATGGTCCTATGCCCCAAACGCGATTTGTCCTTTCACAAGCGCTTAAAAAGGGACTGCGCCCCATTGTGATTGTGAATAAGATCGATCGTCCCAATGCAAATCCGGACCATGCCCTGAACATGACATTCGATTTATTTGTTGAACTGGGAGCCACAAACGAACAGCTCGATTTTGCGATCTGTTATGCTTCTGCCCTCTTAGGTTTTGCAAAAAAAGAGTTAAACGACGAAAGCAAAGATATGCGTCCTCTTTTTGAAATGATTATTGCGACCGTTCCGCCACCGCCTGGCGATGAAACATTGCCTTTCCTCATGCAGTCCACAACTCTCTATTATGATGATTACGTAGGGCGCCTTGCTTGCGGTAGAATTTTGGAAGGAAAAATTGAAAAAGGCCAAATGATCACCAAAGTCGACGTGAATGGCCATCCCACACAACATAAAGTGACACGCATTGAAGGTTACCACGGATTAAAAAAGGTTGAAATGCAAGAAGCGGGCGTGGGAGATATTATTAATATTGCAGGCATTGCAGATATCAATATTGGCGATACACTCTGCGACCCGCAGAAAATTATGCAGCTGCCTCCTATCGATATCTCCGAACCAACAGTTTCTATTGATATGATGGTGAACAATGGACCATTTGTCGGCAAAGATGGCAAACATGTCACCATGAATAAGATCAAAGATCGTTTAGAGCAGGAAAAGAAGGCCAATATTTCTTTGAAAATTGAATCGGTCCCAGACCGCGAAGATGCGATGCGGATTTCTGGACGAGGCGAGCTCCATTTAGCCGTCTTGATTGAGGCGATGAGACGCGAAGGTTATGAGTTTACAATTTCAAAACCACAGGTCATCCTAAAGATAGAACATGGAGAGAAACTCGAACCCTACGAAATTGCCCATGTTGAAGTACCAGAAGAATTTTCCGGAACAGTGATTGAAGAGCTTTCACGCAGAAAAGGTGAAATGCGTTTCTTGAATACCAATGAGCAAAAAATCACTTCTATGGATTTCATGATCCCTACAAGAGGATTAATGGGCTACCGCAACCAATTTCTAACAGTGACGCGCGGTCTTGGTATTCTAACTTCCGTATTCGACTCTTATGGCCCTTGGAAAGGCGAAATTCCTGGTAGACCTCTTGGCGTGATGATTTCAAATGCCCTTGGCAAAGTCACTCCTTATGCTTGCTTTAATCTTCAGCCGCGAGGCTCTCTTTTTGTAAAGCCTGGCGATGATACTTATGAAGGGATGATCGTAGGCGAACATAGCCGCGATAATGATATCGTCGTCAATGCAACGCGCGAAAAGCAGCTCACAAACGTCCGCGCTGCAGGAAAAGATGAAAATATCCTTTTGACGCCTCCCCATATCTATACTTTGGAGCAAGCGATCGATTATATCCAAGATGATGAGCTAGTTGAGGTCACTCCCCGATTTATCCGTTTGCGCAAACGTTTTCTGACGGAAAACGAGCGTAAAAGAGCTTAATCACCCGATTGGTTGTTGATTATTTCCTTCGTGAACACTTGCAAAGCAACAGAGATAGATAGCATAAAATGGTGCCAGTACCATAGCTGGTATGGATAGTAAGAGGGTCACTACAGGGTTTCTTCTACGTAAAAATCCTTCGATCCGTGCGGGGATGTCTTGCTGCTGAGGGACTTCTTCATTCACCTCAATCACAATGTGTCCTTGCCTTCTTTCTTCGATGGGTTCAACTTCGCCATTTCTTGCTTGTATGTAAGCAATTGAATGCCTATCTGCAGGATCACTTGAATCCTGCTCAAGCCATTGCCTGATGCACTGTCCATGATATTGATGTCCATTACGATGAAAGAAACCTGAAGCAATAATAGCAACTGCAGCATCGTCCCCACGTTGGCAAATGCTACATACTCCTTCTTCTTCTAGATAATCCCCTTCAATAAAACCATCGTCAGGACTACGAAACAAGAGTTGTAAAGCTAAACCGTCATACATGTATTTTATATTTCCCGAGTATCAAGATAAAGTAAAGTTTACTATAAAAATGGGTTATTATCAATTTAAATATTGTAAATGTAAATTATTAATATTCAGTATTTTACGTGATTGGATAAGCGATTGAGTGCTATTCTATGGGTCTATAAGTAGACAACATAATTCCTGGTCCTATGAACATAATTGCTATAATAGCTAACATAGCTGCAATTACACCCACTACGAATAATAAAAGCGCTTTAAGGATGTTTAAAGGAAAAGGAGTGGCACGTAGGTTTGCAATTAGGGGATCCCAAACTCTTCGGGCAATCGTAGCTATGATCCCCTCTTCTTCCTCATTTTCCTCCTCCCCTTGAATTTCTTCATCATTTACAACCAACCTTCTTTGTAGGACAGGTTCAACTACGCCATCTCGTGTTTGAATAAAAAAAATTCGAGCATTATCTATAGGATCTGTTGATCGGGTGGCAAGCCATTGCCTTAAGCATTGTCCATGACATTGATGTCTATTGCGGTGAAAGTAACCAGAAGCAACAATAGCAGCTACTGCGTCAGCCCCATATTGGCAAATACTACATAGTCCTTCTTCTTCTACATAATCACCCTCAATGAAACCATCGTTTGGGTCACGAAATAAGAGTTGTAAATCTAAACCACGATCTAAGTCTAAATCATTCATAAGTTAGCTCCTTATGAATATCTTACCTTATTTTTGCCTTAATGTCAAATTAATATTTTAATGCAACATATTAATTTTCAGGATGTTAAGAACTTGCTTTGTTGATACGCGAGCTGTTACTTACCGCGCTAAAAGAAAACAGATGCGTAGAATAAACTCGATATAAGTATTAAACTACGTACAAATCCTAGGTGAGTTTCGTGCATTTCCTCGAATCCAACTATGCGCTGCCTTCTTTGTGGGACGACTTGAATTTGGCCATTTTCTGTCTGCATATAAGTAATTACATGTCTATCTATAGGACAAATTGGTCGTCGCCTAAGCCATTCCCTTATGCAGCGTTCATGGAATAGATGATTATAATTCCCATGGCGAAAGAGTCGCATAGTAATTCCTTCCACTGCTGCAAATGTACTTAGACAAATACCACATCGTCCATCTCCTTCTCGGTACTCACTCTGAATGAAACCATCTTCTGGAAGACGAAATAAGAGTTGTAAAGCTAACCCGTCCATAACTAGAAAATATAGTCAATTATAACTTATAAGTTATTAATTATCTTCTTTCTGGAGCTCTTGGTGTACGAAAAATATCGTAGATAAGGTAAATTGGCATTGAAATCAAAAGCGGTATAGATAGTAAAACAGCCGTATAAGGATTACTTAATCCTATACGTAGAGCTCTTTCGATCCTTGTCTCTACGTCCTGCACTTCATTCACTTCAATCACAACAGCTCTTTGTCTTCTTTCTTCGATAGGTTCAACTACGCCATTTCTTGCTTGTATGTAAGTAATTAAATGCCTATCGAAAGGATCACTTGAGTCCTGCTGAAGCCATTGCCTGATGCACTCTCCATGATATTGATGCCCATTACGATGAAAGAAACCTGAAGCAATAATAGCAACTGCAGCATCGTCCCCACGTTGGCAAATGCTACATACTCCTTCTTCTTCTAGATAATCGCCTTCAATTAAACCATCGTCTGGGCTGCGAAATAAGAGTTGTAAAGCTAAACCATCCATAAATTAAGTTTAATAATTGATGCAATATTAGCGATTTTAACATTTAATGTATTTTGAGGATAAATGTTTAGGTCGCTTCCGATTTATCCTTTTTTGCACAATCAACGAAACTATCATATATAACGAGGCCTGTACCTATTATTCCGTAAATTAGTACAAATAGACATAGTGCTATCATAGCTAATATAACTGCTGGAGGGCCTAAAATTATCGCTGGAATGTATAATAAAGGATGCGAACGGAGTAGTGCAGATATTTTATTTTCAATTCTACTGGTTAGTTTGATTAGATCAACACCTTGGTAGACCTCTGTAATGTCTTCCTGTAGATCTTGTATATGAGTGATTTTGCACCCGCACGAGCAAGTTAAACCAATTACAAGCCGCTGCTCTTCGCATTGGCTGTGGACAAAGTGATCATTATGGAAATAAGAGGTAGTAATTCCTCGCATATTAGGAGGATTCACCTCCTTGCAAATACCACATTTTTTCTGATTACTTCTATTATACTCAGTTTCAATGAAGGTCTCTCTAGTACCGGTTCCTCCGTTAACTGCTGATGCCATAAATTCTTTCCCTCTTATTAATTTTAAATAAATTTTATCAAATTATTACA
>CAZCHZ010000151.1:0-4324 GCA_964498615.1 uncultured Legionellaceae bacterium
TAAATACTTAAGCTATTCCATTTTCAACGCTTTACACAGCGCTTTGCGAACATTTTGTAGGATTAATGGATATATTACATAGTATGCATGAGGTACAAGGCCAAGGTGCCTTTTTAGATCTCCTACAAGCAGAAGAGCTTTGGAGTGATGCCAGGAGTCCGCATGCATTAAAAACGCTTAAACAAGCTAGCCAAGGATTCTTTATGAAAAATTTTGAATCCTTTACATCAGGAAAGCATTAATAATGAAAAGAGAAGATCCTTCAGAATGGAACATCTTAACCAAAGAACAACATTATATCTGCCGACAAAAAGGCACCGAACCTGCCTATAGCGGTTCACTTTTACATAATACCATTCCGGGGCAATATCTTTGTGTTTGCTGTGAAAATATATTATTCGATAGTGATTCTAAATTTGATTCTGGCACCGGTTGGCCGAGTTTTTATCAGGTGGCAACCCCAACATCAGTGAGAGAAAAAGAAGACATCCATCATGGCATGCGCCGCATCGAAATTGTTTGCGCAAATTGCGATTCTCATCTTGGACATGTATTCGAAGACGGCCCAGCACCCACAGGGCGCCGTTATTGCATGAATTCACTGGCCTTGAAATTTATTCCCAAAAAAACTTAAGATTGTTTTTATATACAAAAAAAGGGGGCCCTGGGCCCCCTTCATTATGTACATTTAAAAATACACTGTATTGTTAAGCGCTACGCCTACCAGATTTTCCTTTTTCCTGGTCTAATTTTTGGTTATACAAAGCAGTTAAATGGGCTCTGCGTTGTTCGATTAAGCGTGTCGCTTCGCCTGCATCATAATAGGTATAAGCGAGACCGGGTAACCAGAATAAAGCAGCTGCCACGTTAGTGCCCGTCATGCCTTTTTTGGAATCAATGTTCTGCTGTGCAGCATTCAATTTATCAAGTTCTGCAACCAATTGTGTTTTGCTCAGTTCATTATCCCCAATTTGGACAGCAGCCATTTTAGGTGAAGTTGCACAGCCACAAACCAAACTAACAAGCGTCATTAAAACAGCGATGGTTTTCATTGTCTTACCGGTATTCAACATATTATCTCTCCTTACACTCGTTCATTCCAATGATAATGGACAGGATCTTGGAAAGCCCAAGATACCTGCCCCCAACCGGGTTTTCCGGTCGAGGAAGCACATTCTACTGGGTATTCTTTAAGAAAAACAAGGGGTTTTAAATAATTTTTTTCTATACAGAAATGCGCGCTAGCGTATATCCTCGTAAATAAGCTACAAATTCTTCTAACTTTTGAATGCGTGTCGCTTCTGCGCACTGACACCATTCATGTAAAGCATCTAAAAGTTCCTTTTGACTGGCGGTTGTTTTACCCCAAATCGCATGTAATTGTTTTCGAAAATGATAAGCTACTTTCACAGAACTACATTTTTCTAAAAACTGCTCTAGAAATTGCCTGCCTTTTTCATCTACCAAAGAATCTTCAGCAATCAAGGTGGTTTTAATTCTATGCCAAAGCCCAGGTTCGTTGGGGGCCATTGTTGCCTTTTCTTGATGAAACAAAGGCAAGATAACGCTTTTAGAATAAGTAGTCATCACCTGAATACGATTTGCAATAATAGCGCGCAAGGCTTCTGCATCAATGGCTGTTTTCCCTGGGATAATGACAGGCGTTGGCGGTACTCGCTTTACCTTGGCTAAACCAAAAAATGACAAAATCTTAATATAGAACCAAGCGCCATCAATTTCCCACCATTTGACAGACAATTTTGCAGAAGTGGGGTAAGTATGATGATTGTTATGTAATTCTTCCCCTGCAAGCAAAATCCCCCAGGGAACAATATTTCTGGCAGCATCTGGACATTCAAAATTACGATAGCCCCAGAAATGCCCAACGCCATTAACAACCCCAGCGGCAAAAAATGGGATCCACATCATTTGTAAGGCCCAGATGATGATCCCTGGAACACCTCAAAATAGGACATCCAAGGCAAGGGTAATTAAAACACCTTTTCCTGAATGTCGCGCATAAAGATTGCGTTCTAACCAATCATCAGGCGTGCCTTCACCATAACGTGCGAGCGTTTCCACATTTTTAGCTTCATGCTTATAAAGTTCCGCACCTTCCCAGAGCACTTGCTTTATACCCAATATTTGCGGGCTATGGGGATCGTCCTCAGTTTCACATTTGGCATGATGTTTGCGATGAATGGCAGCCCAAGATTTTGTGACCATTCCCGTGGTTAACCATAGCCATAATCGAAAAAAATGGCTTATAGCAGGATGTATTGTGAGCGCACGATGCGCCTGATAACGATGCAAGTAAATAGTGACTGCCAAGATAGTGATATGCGTTAGGGCCAGGAGGGTAAGGATATAACCCCACCAAGGTAAAGCTAATAAACCAAAAAACATATTTCCTTCCTCTGTACTGTATTAACAAGAGTGTATAGATATTTTAGATTGTTTTCTAGTAAGCGATTCAGCTTACACTGAAATTTGATTTTCCATAAGCTTATTTGCTTACTTGATTTGATTCAAACACAGGGTTAATATTATGTACAATAGCCTACACTTAGGATGGATTGGAGTAGGAAATGTCGGAAGAGACGCAAAACGTAAACACTGCCTTCGCCCCTAAGCAGGTGATTTCTTCTGCGCCCAAAGATTTACAAGCAGCCAACAGTAGATTGGGGATCAGTATTGGGGGATTTTTAAAGCTCGAATCCTTGCAATGTTATCAAGAAGCACCGCATCAAAAAACATTAATAAGCCATGTCTTGAAAGAGCAAGAGAACTTACTCATTCAAGAAAGGCTGACCCTCGATCTGACGCAAGCCGAAGAGCGCATACAACTTGCAGAGGCCAGTTATAAACAAGCAAGAACCGCGCAAAAACGTGCAGAAGCTGCAAGACATGCTGCAGAAAATAAAGCCCTACAAGCAATTCAACAGGCACAAGAAGCTGCAAAACTTGCTGAGACTGCAGAAGAACGCGCCTATCTTGCGGAACAGGCACAAGGCGCTTGGGAAGAAGCTTGTAAAAAACTGCAACAATATGTCAAAGAACAAAGGGAACATAGCGAACAACAGGAACAAAAATTATTGATCTTAGCAGAACGTAATCAAGCTTTAGAAGACAGTTTGAGTAAAGCCAGAACTAAAACAATTGGAAGTGGACCTATTGATACGAGTCCAGAAATAAATTGGAAAAAAATGGCAGAAACGCAACGTCATTCCAATGTTAATGCAACATATTTAGAAAACAGTTCTGTTGAAGATTCTATATAATCAGGATTGACGGGAATACAAGCCACAGGACAAACTTGTTGGCACTGTGGCGTATCATAATGGCCTACACATTCCGTACAAAGATTAGGATTGATCACATAATAATGTTCGCCGCGAGAAATTGCCTGATTTGGGCACGCCGGCTCGCAAACATCACAATTAATACATTCATCCGTAATCATTAAAGCCATTATTTAAATTTCTCCTTCAAGGCTTTGGCCACAGCCTCATGCACAAAAGCGCTGACATCTCCACGTAAACTGGCAATTTCTCTTACTAATGTAGAAGAAATAAAAGAATATTGCTCGGAAGGGGTAAGAAAAATGGTTTCAAGATCGGCATATAAGCGATGGTTCATGCTGGCCAATTGGAATTCATATTCGAAATCAGACACGACTCGCAAGCCTTTGACAATCACTTTGGCATTTCTGGCTTTCATAAAATCTGCCAACAGTGTATCAAAACCCAAGATCTGTATATTTTTCAAAGTGCCTAACGAAGCCTTTGCAAGGCTCACTCGTTCTGACAAAGAAAAACAAGGAGATTTTCGTTTGTTTTCAGCCACAGCCACAATGACATGATCAAATAATTTTGTGGCACGCTCAATTAAATCTCGATGGCCATGTGTCATGGGATCAAAGGTGCCTGGAAATACCGCGATACCATTCATATTTTCCTCCGAGAAAAATTATGTACAGCTTCAATCATGACTGAAACTTTTTCAGGGTCCACATCAGGGCGGATCCCATGCCCTAAATTAAAAATATGTCCCGGGTCTTGTCCAAATTGTGTCAGCACTTTTTCAACTTCTGCAACAAGTGTATCGTCTTTCGCATAAAGCGCTGAAGGATCTAAATTGCCTTGCAGGGCAATATTAGGACCTAAAACTTTTCGCGCCTGCTGCAAATCGACTGTCCAATCCAGGCCAATGGCTGTGGCAAAACTGCTAGCGAGCACAGGTAAATAAGGCGCACAATTTTGTGTAAAAAGAATGATAAGAATATCTAGGGGTTTGAGTTAGTTTAGTAATTTTTGAATAAAAA
>CAZCHZ010000152.1:0-4298 GCA_964498615.1 uncultured Legionellaceae bacterium
TTCATCTGCAATGCAGATTGTGCTCTGGGATCTGTTACTTGAGGAATAGCAGCATTAAACGACATTATTTACCCTGAGGTTCCTGAGTACTCAGTTCCGAAAAACCAACTTGCCAGCGGTCGTCCTGGCTGACTAAAGATGGTCTGTGCTCTCTGACTTCCCATTTGTCTTAAAGTTCTTCTTTGAGCCATCTGCAATTGATCCTGATAGATAGGCATTAAGCTAGCCATTCCCTCTTCATCAGGAAAATCATTGTAGATCAGCTTTGCAGCTATACAACAGATAAATAAATACCATTCGTCAAGTTCTGGCATATCTAACGATGCAATTAGTTCAGTCGGTTGCTGACTAACTTGAAATTCCACTTGATAGACTTGCTGAGGAACAGGCCTAAAAGTGATCTGCTGATTATAAAAGATAACATCAGTAGGTCTTGAGGATTGATAAGGAACTACAGATGCAAAGATATTAGCCGTTGTTGGAATCGTTCCTACAGGCAAAGTAAAGGTATAAGCACCTGTAAGATAATTCACAGTACCAATCACAGTACCATCTAATAATGACAGATTTCCTGTGTTAGAATTTGCTACAGCTACATCGGTGATTGTTAAATTGAATCCTGTATCATCAAAAGCTGAAATAAGTACTGCTGCTTCTGTCACATTTCCAAATATATCTAATTGTGCTCTAAGGAATGGTGTAGAAGGTATTGTCCCCAAATATGGGCCTGACGTTCCATCCCCTACGTCAACTTGTTGATTAACAGTTAACTTAGGCCATCGATTGTAGAATGTAGTCTTATCCTGATAATATCTTAAAATATACCCTTGGCAATATACTGGAGGGCTTATTGTAATATTACCAGGTGTAGGATCTCCACCTTGATTAGTGAACCCTGACTGATAGGGAAAATCATAGGTGTCGACATTGGGAACGGTGTAGAAAGTAAATGGCTTGGTTAACTTTGAATTTTTGAATTGCTCTGGAAAGTGCAAAGTATATGCTAGATTTATATAACGATCAATCTGAGCAGTCGTCATCTGCTGCTCAGTATATCTCGCAGTCATTCTACGGGTTGTCGCCCTCATATCTGATAGTGTTATTGTCATATTTGACCTGCATTGTATATAACCCCTTCAAAACTATTCTGATTCCCATAAGGCAATGGAATCGGTGGTAAATATATACCACTTGAATTAGGTATCACTGAGGGGACTGTATACGCCTGTGGCAACGGCGAAGGATACGAAAAAGGCGTATAGTTGCTCGTATCCACATTAAGAGTTAAAGTATTATTTGTCACTGCTAAAACCTGAATGTTTTGTCTATTCAACTGAACCATCCCAAAAGAAGGAGGAATCATGAAAGTGACATTGCATCCAGCAGGATATCCATGATCTTCAGTAGTAGTCAAAACCGCAGGATAAGCCTGGGTAATAGATTCAATAGTTCTCACAATAAGGTTATCTTGAACCTGAACTTGACTATATCCTGGGTAATATGTGACTGCTGTCATGATTTATCCAATGTAAAGCGGCTTTACATTATCAACAAATATTTAGAAATTCACCGGAACGAACGCATATTTCTTATTGCTTGTATCTACTTCGTTAATCACACTTGAAGGTGCATTAGGATCCATAAATTCTGTTTTCTGCACAAAACTTGGGGTATGATAATAATTATTTATTTCATCTGCAAACCCTCTAGGGATAGTATATACCTTTCCATCTTCAAAATTATGCCATTTCACCGGATCATCGTCGTAATGAATATAAGCAAGCTTTGCGGGTTGTCCAGGAGCACGTCTATTAATGAATTTACCAGTTACTTTCTGGTTGTCGATGGCTTTTTGTTTCTCAATCACAGCAGATTTAGCGTTTCTCTCGTTGTTTCTGTTAACTTGTCTATCGATATGTTCCTTTTCATCAGGCAATATATCTCTACGAGCTACAATTTCCTTCTTAGTCTCTTCAATAGTCACTTTCAGCGCTTCAAGTTCTTTCCTCGAAGTATCAATCTCCGTTTGAATAGAGTCCAAGGCAGCTTCATCGCTCATAACAACCTCATTTTTTACTTCTTCTTGTACTGAATTGTTTTTTTTATGTCTTCCCATATTTACCTTCATACTCGTTTATGAAGTTCTTACACCATTCTAATTTGTCTTCCACACGTTGACCTGGTGGATGATTTTTTGACCATAATTCCAAATTTTCTATTCTATTGTCATCACGAATACCATTTTTGTGATGAACAGTTTCTCCTTTTTTTAAAGGTCTACCTAACTGCTGTGACATTATCTCTATATGTTCTAAAACTCTTCTCCCTTTCGGACTATCTTCAGAAAATGGTTTCCAAATAGTAACGTAGCCTTGATAGTTTAAACATTTTTTTGTTTTTCTACTTTTTCGTGCAGCTCCTATGGGAATATCTAAAGGTATTCCTTTCTTTTTTCTGTATCTTTCTCTATTTCTTTGTGTCTCTTTCGCAAATTTTTCTGGATCGTTTTGTAATCTTTCTTTTCTTCTTATTTCTATACATTCTCGGCAATACCAATAATGACCATCTTTAAATTTACGAAAATTACTCAATTCTTTTGTTTTTTTACAGTGCAAACACTCTTTCATAATAGCCTCTTTTTTTAGAAGCTTATCATGCTTGGGAGTAGATAGCAAGAGAGGAAAACCTCTCTTGCTATGTTTTAAATCAACAATTAAATGTTAATAAAAACTTTGGGTTGATGTGACACATTCCCACATCCAAGCATCTACTGTTGAGCCGATGATACCGCCAGTTGTTGCACTGTTAGTACCATCACCTGCACCGATCAAAATTCCTCTTTCACCAGTATTCTGAGTAGCAAAACCCAAAATATTCTGGTTAGCATAAGGAAGTGGTGACGGTGTAACTCCAATCAGGTTGTTGAGGTTACCCTCACCCTGAGGAATCATGACAGGCAAGCCATATGGATAGCTAGCAGCTGCTGCCCATGCAAAAGCAGTATATGCGGAGCTATCTACGTTAGCAAATGTCACTGTCTGAGTACCCACAGCGTTATTGACAGCAGAAACAGTAAACTCAACAGGAAGTCCGCTAGTTGTGCTGTTCAATTGCTGCATTCCAAAAGCTGTTGGAATCATAAAGCGTACCTTGTCACCGATCTGGTAGTTCTGCTGAACCAAGAGGGTAACAACCATTGGATTAGCAAGACTAATAGATGCGATAGCACGGTATTGAGGGTAATAAAGCGATTGATTCTGAATAGCAAAGTTACCAACTTTATAGACTGTACCAGTGCTTGTGACAGCATTGGTCGAATCAAAAAGTGTAGTAAAGGTATTAGTACCGTTTGTCGCTGTAACAGTCATCAGCAAGCCGCCCATTTGAGCAGCAGAAGCCAAGTTGACGATACGTACTGTATCACCTACTTGGAAACCATGGTTTGTTGATGTAGTGAAAACAGTGGTTGTACCTGTTGCAAAACTGGAAATAGTAAATGATGCCCCCTGTTGGTATACAGAGCTATCATAGAGCGTGCATCCATTGATAGCGCAAATACCATTTTGAAGAGGAGCCAAGATACCGGCAACAGTACCATTTTGCTCAATCAAAGCAGTTCCAGCAGACATGAGATTAGGATTAAAAGTTGCCTTTACAATCCTGTCAGATGTCAAAGATCCAGAAACACCTTGTGAAGTAACGCCTGACATAGTCAAGTTCCACAATCTAAACTCATTGATTTGAGATTTGATAGGAATGAACCTTGGAGTCGATGCAGCATTAACAAAAGAACCTGTAAGAATTTGGCAAGACATAGTTTCCTCCTTCTTATAGTGCTACTTGGAGAGTGCAACGTAGGTTGACAATCCAAGAGGTGTTCGTGATGTTAAATACTTGCGCCATCTTCCAACCAGCTGTCTGATACAATCTCAGACGAGGGCTTGCGATCTCCGGCGGTGCATAGATGAACTGAGCGGAATAACCATCCAGATCAACCATGTCATAGCTTTCCTGACCCGGCAGGAAAATATTGTAAACGTCTGCACCCAATGCCGAAGCATTTGGAGTGATCGAACCAACTGAAGATAGAAGGAAACGGATGTTTCTCACTGTACCCCATTCAGCTTGGAGCAAATTGCTGTTATTCGAGTAGTTTGCCACGTTGATAAAGCCGTTCATTTGGTCAAGGTCAGCACTAAGGTTAGTGTGTCCAAGGCCGAAGAAAGCAGTACGAACAGGCGCTGTACCGAACTTCAATTCACCCTCGATCATGTCCATGATGAATTGAGCATTAGCTG
>CAZCHZ010000153.1:0-4248 GCA_964498615.1 uncultured Legionellaceae bacterium
TCTGCAATATCCCAAGCCATCGCTTGCTCACTTTTAGGCAACAAATCACAATATGCACCTTTAATGGCGAAGTATTTTCCCAACTTGGGATTGGCTTCAATTAATAAGGCACCTGCCCCATCTGCAAAAATAGCAGCGGAAATCAAATTATCTAATGAATTGTCTTTTTGAAGATGAATACTGCATAATTCAACACTCACCAACAATACTTTTGCCTGATTATCTGCCTTACATATACTTTCAGCAATTTTCAATCCATTGAAAACACCATAGCAACCCATAAAATTAATGGCGCTGCGTTTAACCGATCCTGATAATTTTAATTGCTGAATAATTTCAATATCAATGCCGGGAGCATACATGCCAGTGCAACTAATCGTAATAATATGCGTTATATTATTTGTCTGAAAATGCGGATAAGTATTCATGCAATGCTTAATTGCTTGCAATGCAAGTGGTAGTGCCTTTTCTTTATATATTTTCATCCGATCCCTAGTACTAGCAGCTACTTGCTGGGTCAGGATCCTAAAATCTTCAAGAACGCTATAGCGCGTATCAATACCTGTTGCACGATAAATGGCTTTCAAGCGACGTCTCGCAGATGAATCGAGTGCTAAAGCCGAGGCCATGAGATCTGCAACCTGCATCTGAGGTTGACTATATTCCGGCACAGCAATGCCAATTGCAGTGATCCCAATGGACATAAACATTCCCTGTCGTTTTTTTGAATAAGCAAATGACAAATATTACTATGCTTGCTTTTTTAAAGTCCTACAAGGGTATTTTTTTGATTAAACCATAATATGCTAGTTAAATATCTAGTATCAATATAGGATCAAATTATGTAAAATGCCTAGATAAAACTTTTTGATGGTTTTTGTGGAGCTTAAAGTGTCTACCCAAAGAAAAATTGGCTTTTGGTCCGTAGCCTCGTTGGTTGCTGGTAGTCAGATTGGTTCGGGTATTTTCTTGCTGCCCGCAAGTTTGGCGATTTTTGGCGCCATTGGTCTAAGCAGCTGGCTGATTACCGCGAGTGGCGCCATTTTATTGGCCCTGGTATTCGCTAAACTCTGCGCCAAAATTCCTAAAACGGGTGGCCCGCATACCTATATAGAAGCTGCTTTTGGAAAAAATCTCGCCTTTTTTGCTGCCTGGACTTATTGGCTGATCTCCTGGATAAGTTCTACCGCCGTTGTGATAGCCATCGTGGGTAATTTAAGTCCTCTCACAGGACCATTAAGTTCTGGCACCCAACTTGCTTTTGAGATCCTCATCTTATTAAGCATTATGTTTTTAAATTTACGCGGTGTTAGAACAGCGGGCAGGACGGAATTTGTATTTACGCTTTTAAAAATTCTACCCCTTTTCATTGTACCTCTTGCTGGGATCTTCTTTATTCATCCAGAACATTTTCTGCCTTTTAATCCCACAACAAATTCTACTATCAATGTCATTAATGCTGCCGCTTTACTCACTTTATGGGGCTTTATTGGTGTTGAATCTGCAACCACCCCCGCTGAATCCGTCATTAATCCCAGTAAAACAATTCCAAAAGCAATTATTATGGGGACTGTGGTTGTGGCTGTCATTTATATTGTGAACAGTGTTGTCATTATGGGCATTATGCCTCCTAATATTTTGTCACAATCCACAGCACCCTTCGCAGATGCCAGTGCCATTATTTTTGGTGGCAATTGGCATTTCTTAATTTCCTTAGCAGCTTCTATTGTTTGTCTGGGCACCTTAAATGCTTGGGTCTTAACCAGTAGCCAAATTGCTTTAGGTGCTGCGAATGATGGCCATTTTCCAGCAATATTTAAAATGAAAAATACGAAAGATGCGCCTGTTTTTGGTTTATTGATTTCAAGCCTTGGCATGATTCCTATTTTGATTATAACGCTTGATAAAAATCTTGTGAATCAAGTTAATCAAATTATTGATATTTCAGTAACAGCCTTTCTTTTTATTTATTTACTTTCAACCTTAAGCTATTTAAAACTCTGTTTGATTTCAGGAAAAACAAACAAGTTAAATATGGCTGAATTGATTATTGGTATCGCAGCTTTATTATTTTGCCTTTGGGCATTATGGGCATCTGGTATCAAGATGGTGAGTTTTGCCTTATTGCTTTCTCTCACCGGTCTTCCCATCTATTGGTGGCAGAAAAAAGGGGTCAGACGCCAACCTGTGATGAATTATACTGGTTCACGGTAGGTTGGCGTCTGACCCCTTCTTGATGGCTTCTTCATCTTCTAGCCATAGTGCTTTTTCCAATAAACTTTGTTTTTGGACTTTAATGATTGCCTCATTAGGTGTACCTGAGAGCTCTTCTACAGCTCTTAAAATGATGCCTGTAAAAGCAATATGCCTTTCATCTAAATAATGCGCCAAACTCATCACATGTTTTTCTCTATCATCGACAAAAATGATTTTCTTAGGCGATAGATACTTCAAAAAAGCATCAAGAACTTCAACCTTGGTGAAAGGACCCGTCATCAAAATGCCATGATAAAATAAGCAATATCCCCTGGCATCTTCCTTAAGTATTATTTTGGTTTTATCCTGCAATGTATCTTGGAACAAGAACCCTAAACTTAACAACTCTTGATATCGCCACTCTTCCATACTTTGAATAACGCCGAATGCCCCTGTATCCATTTGTGTTAAAGCAAAAACTTTAGCGCCCTTAGCTTGTAAGTCTTCAATGATTGCAGGCCATTCAGGCGTAATAAGCATGGTTTTTCTTTGGGCCCGCCATTGACTTAAAATGTCTTCAAAATTTAAGACAGTATTTTTATTATTTTTTATTTCATCAATAAAACCATGATGCGGATTATTTTTATAACGAAACATATTGGCTTTTGGTGTAATTAAGGTATCATCTACATCTAATAAAACAAGGGTGTCAGCATCTGCATCCTTTAAAATATTTTGTAATTCTACGATCGATCGCGTTTCTATTACTTGGCCTGCTGCAGTGTTTGGAAATGTCATCATTCATCCTATCATAAATAATACATAACAAAAATCATGAAATGTTATAGTGCTTTATCATTACAACCATTTTGAACATACATTACGCATAATTGCCCCCTTTGATAGGGGGCCGACGCCCGAAGGGCGGCGGGGGGATGTTTAAAAATTTAATGATATTAAAGCAATAACACCCCCCAGCTCACTTCGTTCGCTGCCCCCCTCAAAGGGGGCAATCTATCCAATGATGTCTTCAAAATAAAAGCAAGCTCTATAAAAATACAATATTTTGCTGCCCAACTCAATAACATTCAACCATTATATCCTGCATTTGGCAAAGCTTAAAGCCTAGGATATACTGGTTTATCATCTGGATGCTGGTCCAAGCCTGGCATGACAGCAAAAGTAAGGAAATACATGCATCAAAAATTTTTTAAATATATCCTCATCATGATAATGGTAATGCCATTGAATATTTTTGCAGAAGAAAACACAGCAAATAAACAATTACCCTCAGGCTTAAGCTATGAAACACGTAATACTAATAACCAAATTATTCATATCTTAAATATCGATCCCCAACATTATCAATTAAAACTTGTTAAAGCCCATAACCGTGTGCTTGGGCGCGAAACTGTGCCTGTGATGGCAGGTCGTGCTAATGCCATTGCGGCCATCAATGCAGGTTTTTTTAAAATAGGCAACAACGAAGATGGACGGCCTGCGGGGAGCTTAATGATCAATGGCAGGCTTTTTACGCTTGCTAAAAATAAAAGATCGCTTCTTGCCTGGGATGATCAAAAAATGCACATAGGCAAAGCACGCATTAATATTAAGCTTAGTATTAATGGAAAAACTATCATTTTAAACAAGTTTAACCATATTGCGGGCAATAAAGATATCGTTTTATATAATACTGCATTTGGTGCTAGCACACCTAGCGCTTATCATCGTCAAGAAGTGTTGATAGATAAAAATAAACGGGTCATTAATATTGTGAAACATGGGGATAATGCCATCCCAGATCAGGGTTGGGTTTTATCTTTTCCTAAAGCGATATCCCTTGCATTTATTAAGCCAGGAGATATTATCAACATTGACATACACTTCAGTTCCAACGATGGTCAATCAAACCAATGGCCAAAGCCTGACAATATCGTGATGGGCATTCCACTTTTAATACAGGCAGGCAAAATGAGAGCAGATCTGGAAACTGCAGGTGGAAAAAAATTCGCAAGCATGCCCCATGCACGTTCTGCTTTAGGATTAAAATCC
>CAZCHZ010000154.1:0-4154 GCA_964498615.1 uncultured Legionellaceae bacterium
TGCAATTGCGACCTTTGCAAATGGTCTGGGTAAAATTAGATAGCCCCTATACTTTTTTTGGGCATTGTATAGAACAGAGCATGAATCCTCGGATCACCATCACTTCACATACCAATAAAAATAAAGAGCCCATTTGGTATCTGGGCGGACAACTTGCAGAAGATGGCATTCATAGAACAAAAGAAGCACAAATTGAGGCGAGCAGGGCTGAATTGCAGACTTTATTTCCTTGGGTAAATCAAAAGAAATTTGAATTTGACACTTTTTTTGTAAATCGTGCAGAACACAAACAGCCGGGCGGAAAACGTCCGGATTCTGTCTTTGTGGAGATCTGCAATAATGCAATTGTTGCCTGGCCAACCAAACTTGCTTTGGCGCCCGTGTTGGTAGATAAACTTGTGGAAGCACTCGAGCAAGACAATATCCAACCAGAATATGCTTTTCCTATTGCAGCATTGAACGGTTTCGTACCTCCTCCTCTTGCACATACGCCTTGGGATGCATGATGAAAAACACCACTCTCGGCAACACCGGTATTGAAGTGTCACAATTAGGTTTGGGCACGGTTAAATTTGGCCGCAATCAAGGTGTAAAATACCCAAACAGTTTTGAGCTTCCTGAAGACAAAGACATTGTTGATATGCTTAAACATGCCCAGCATCTTGGCATCAACTTATTAGATACTGCGCCTGCCTATGGTAGTAGTGAAGAGCGTCTAGGCAAACTTTTAGGCAATACCAGACATGACTGGGTATTAACAACAAAAGTCGGCGAAGAATTTGAACAAGGTGAATCTCATTATGATTTTACCCCGGAACATACCCGCATGAGCATTGAACGCAGTCTTTCGCGTCTTAAAACAGATTATCTGGATATCGTCCTTGTACATTCTGATGGTAATGATGTCTATAATATTCAACATTTTGGCATTTTAGAATGTCTAGCAGACATTAAAAAACGGGGGCTGATCCGCGCCTTCGGCATGTCCACCAAGACCATTGAAGGCGGCATATTGGCAGCAGAGCAAGCTGATGTGGTGATGGTAACGTATAATCCGAGTGAAACAAGAGAAAAAGTCGTCATCGACAGGGCCTATGCACTGAATAAAGGCGTATTGATCAAAAAAGGCCTGGCCAGCGGACATTTGAATAAACTTTCTGATACAGATCCCGTGCGTACTTCATTGCAATTTATTTTTCAAGCACCCGGGGTTCATAGCGTGATAGTGGGCACTTTAAATAAAGAACATTTGTCCCACAATGTAACCTGTTTGACCTAACCTACTGTCATACGATTTATTCACCGCATCCCCTTCGCCGTCATCCTCGCGCAAGCGGGGATCCATAAAAAAATGCCCAGGCATCGCTGCCTGGGCCTAAAAAACCGACTTAACGGTTTGGAGATTGAAGTCATACTATCGCAGGATTCAAATTTTAAACCTATAGCCAAATGTCCCATTCTTTTGTAATCCTTTGGCTATTCGCGTAACCCTGACCAATGCAATATCTTAAGATCCTAAAACACATCCCTGTCCATGCTTCTATCCCCATAGACAGACAAAAGCAAGCTTTCCTAAATCGGGAGACCTATTTAATCATTTTTTTGGCACGGTAATAAAATCCAGCAGCTGGAGATAAATTACGCGTATTCAGGACATGGCGCACACTTTGGAAATTGACATAGCCCCGAATATTAATACGTTCTGCAAAAATTAAATCGGTGTTTAAATCAAAAACAAAGTTTCTATCCATAGGCAAGGCCATTATTTTCAGGCACCCTGCTTGATCTATGGCAAATGAGATATCAGCCAAATTTTCCACCAATAAAAAAACATTATCAGGAGAGCTAGGTTTTAGAACTTTGACATATAATTGCTTTTGTGTACCGTGCATTGATAATTCGATGAGAGTTACTTTGATAGTATAGTGATCATCCTGATATTGACGTTGCACTTGTATAATGAAGGTATTGAAAGCATTCTGTGGAATAGTATTTGTCTCTGCCACATTTGTCTGCAATGCCCGCCAAGCATTCACAGGACGCAATTCTACCTTTCTTGAGGTAACCACAGCTTCATTTGCCATACTAGCACTCCTACTTTCTAGTCCTTGCCGTGCAAGCAAGGAACGAACAATTCAATACAAAGTCTATGCATAAAAAGTACGGACTGTCCCTGTCGTTATTTTTGCCTCCACGCATTACTCTCCATCGCGACAAATGTTAACAAGTGTGAAATTAAAGTGTCAAGTATTTTAATCGGCTCAAATTCAGCTCAAATCAGCTCATTTTCGGCTCAAATCAGCTCATATTCAGTTCACATCAGCTCATCATGCATATGTTGTTAAATACCAAAGTGTACTTCTGCCTTTGCCACGCGCAAAAACAAACTTGGTTTTTTTAAGATGTAACAAATCTCGCTTTAGAGTAGAAAGGCTGGTTTTTCCGTGTAAAAACTCTAAAATGGCACGCACGGGAAGGCCTTGAGGATATCGTTTTAATATTGAAAGGATCCCATTTTGTCTGCTGCTTATATATATTGCTTCCATAGTGACTTGCATCCCACCTTCATTTTCCGTTCTCCTGGCCTCAAAAAACCAGGAAATTTTAATTCCGTACAATGCATATACACAATCAATTTGACATTGATGACTGCCACGCATGCATTACACCTGACAGCGTCGCGATATTAACAAGCGAACTTTTACAGGTCAAGACTTTTGATGGAATATTTTAAATAATTTTTGAAAATGCTAAAAATTAAGGTGGATGCCCTATTTGTCTAACTTTATTTTATAGAGAAATGATACTTTTAGTGAATGCGTGTATAGTCCTGATAGGGTTTTCATCTCACTCTTTGTCATCATGACGTGGTAAGCAGAGCGTAGATAAATTAAGAAGTGCCTCTATAAAGGGGATAATCTCAATCCTACCGTGATATTCACGTCTTGAACCGCCATATAAGAAATAAAGCCTTGCTTCTGGATAATCTTCTCCAAATGCTTGTAAGGCTTTTAAATCACTTGCTTTATATTTATCACTGCGTTTTATCTCAAAAGCAATAATGCCCTTTTTACCGTAAAGCACAAAATCAACTTCAAGATCTTGTTGGGTACGCCAAAAATATAATTGAAACCCCCATTCATAATAATCATTTAAAGCACGTACCTCCTGGACAAACAAAGTTTCTAACGCCGGTCCTTCGGCTTCTGAAACACTGTCTAGGGGCCCTTGCGGTCTCAGAGTTCTAAAAACCCCGACATCAAAAAAATAAAATTTAGGCCGTGACACAAGCGCCCTTTTGGCACGTTGAGTAAAAACAGGTAACTCAAAAGCAAGTAATAAATCTTCAAGGATCGAAAAATAGTTTTCGACGACTTTACGATTGACGCCGCTTTCTCTGGCAATTTCAGACATATTTATGATTGCCCCTTGGGAAAAACTTGCCACCTCTAAGAATCGTGTAAAATTTCCCAGGTTTCGTGTTAAACCTTCTTGTAGGACTTCTTCTCTTAAATAAGTTTTTACATAGGCATCTAAATAACGTCTTGGATCTTGTTTATCGACTGTGAAAACAGCAGGAAGTTGACCATATTGTAATGAACGTTGTAAATGAAAGGCATTTTTTAATTCCACAGTGGTGAGTGGATGCATCGAGAATGTATGTGCTCTACCCGCCAATAAATTCACACCCTTTTTTCGTAAACTACGGGCGCTAGAACCTGTCAGGACAAATTTATAATGATGGCTTTCAATTAAGCGGTGCACTTCATTTAATAGTTGAGGAATTTTTTGCACTTCATCAATAATGATCCAATCTTTAAAATTGGGAGGGATTAAGCTTTCCAAACGTTGTGGCTGAGCCAGAAGATCCGTGTATACGCCCGTTTCCAACAAATCTAAATAAAGCCCAGTGGGGATGTGGGTTTTTATCCAAGCTGTCTTGCCCGTTCCACGAGGACCAAAGAGGAAGAAACTCTTTTTAGAATGTAAAGGAAGATGGAGCAATCTGGTAAACATAACTCCATTTTATATCATTTTTTGGAGTTTGCAACTCCATTTTTATTAATTTTTTGGAGTTAGCGACTCCATTTTTAATATAGGTCAGCGTCAACCCTTCATGCTAGGCTATTTCTTCTGAGTTATCTTTGATAATG
>CAZCHZ010000155.1:0-4140 GCA_964498615.1 uncultured Legionellaceae bacterium
CAATGGAAAAGACAGAAACGCCACGGGCCGCCCTTTAAGTTTATTACTGCAGTATTTACTAGACAGGTGTAAAGCCTAATTTATGGACAAGACTTATCATCCAGACAGTCTTGAAAAAACATGTTACGAAAATTGGGAAAAATTAGGTTTTTTTGCACCGATGGGCAAAGGCACGCCCTATTGCATTATGATTCCTCCGCCCAATGTCACAGGCAGTTTGCACATGGGACATGCCTTTCAACAAACTTTGATGGATATTTTAATTCGCTATCATCGCATGCAGGGCGATAATACCCTATGGCAAGGGGGCACTGATCATGCAGGCATTGCAACACAAATGATAGTCGACAGACAACTCTCTCAAAAAGGCATTGACAGAAAAATTTTAGGACGTGAAAAATTTCTTAAAGCTGTTTGGGAATGGAAAGAAGAATCTGGTGGTAATATTTCACGTCAATTACGCCGTATGGGCGCATCAATCGATTGGCATAAAGAACGTTTCACCATGGATGAGGGCCTATCCAATGCCGTGCAAGAAGTTTTTATTCGTTTATATGATGAGGGTTTAATTTATAAGGGCACAAGGCTTGTCAATTGGGATCCAATATTACTGACAGCCGTGTCTGATCTAGAAGTAGAATCTAGTGAAGAGGCAGGCAAGCTTTGGCATATTCGCTATCCTTTACAAAAGGGAGCAGGTTATCTTGTTGTTGCCACCACACGTCCAGAAACCCTTTTGGGAGACGTTGCCGTTGCTGTGCATCCAGAAGATCCCCGCTTTAAACATCTGATTGGGCAATCTGTTACCTTACCGTTATCAAATCGATTAATTCCCATTATTGCAGATGAATTTGTGGATCCTGCCTTTGGTTCAGGTTGCGTTAAAATTACACCTGCGCATGATTTTAATGATTATTTTGTTGCAAAGCGACATCACTTAGCTGAAATTAATATATTCACGATTGATGCAAAATTAAATAACAGTGACGCCGTGCCCCTGGCTTATCAAGGCCTCGATCGTTTTCAAGCCCGTGAAAAAATGTTGGTTGATTTAGAAAAATTAGGTTTGATTGAAAAAACTGAAAATCACGTTTCAAAAATCCCCAGAGGCGATCGCAGCGGCGCTATTCTTGAACCCCGCTTAACAACACAATGGTTTGTCAACGTAAAATCTTTAGCAAAGCCTGCGATTGACGTGGTTGAAAATGAACAGATTCAATTTACACCTAAGCATTGGGAAAAAACCTATTTTGAATGGATGCATAATATAGAAGACTGGTGTATCAGCCGCCAACTTTGGTGGGGACATCGTATCCCTGCTTGGTATGATGAAGCCGGTAATATCTATGTGGGCAGAAACGAAGCTGAAGTGTGTGCCAAATATAAGCTTAAAGCAGATCTTAAGTTATCTCAAGACGAAGATGTATTAGACACCTGGTTTTCATCAGCCCTTTGGCCCTTTTCTACCCTAGGCTGGCCAGAGAAAACAAAAGATTTAGAAACATTTTATCCAACGAACGTGCTCATCACGGGCTTTGATATTATCTTTTTCTGGGTAGCTCGCATGATTATGTTTGGCTTAAAATTTACAGGTAAAATTCCTTTTCACACAGTTTATATCAATGGCATTATTCAAGATCATGAAGGTCAGAAAATGTCCAAAACCAAAGGCAATGTGTTAGATCCTCTCGACATTGTCGATGGTATTTCGCTTGAAGATTTAGTGAAGAAACGCACAACAGGCTTGATGCAACCCCAATTGGCCCCTGCAATTGAAAAAAGAACGCGTGCCGAATATCCAAAAGGGATTGCCGCATATGGTTGTGATGCCTTACGGTTTACCTTTGCAGCCCTAGCAACACCTTCTCGTTATATTCGTTTTGATTTAGACCGCGTTGAAGGCAATCGCCATTTTTGCAATAAGCTTTGGAACGCTGCACGTTATGTGTTAATGAACACAGAAGGTCCTGATAAAGCTTTTGAGGGTGAAAAACAATTTAGTCTCGCAGACAAGTGGATCCAATCTCAATGGCAGCAAGTTAAACGGGATATTCATGAACATCTGAACACTTATCGCTTCGATTTGGCGGCACAAGCCATTTATGAATTCACTTGGTATGAGTTCTGCGATTGGTATTTAGAACTTTCCAAGCCTGCTTTAAGCGCTAGTAATACGAATGAAAACATCATGCGCGGCACGCGATTTACCTTAATCCATGTATTTGAAGAACTATTGCGGGTCTTGCATCCTTTTATGCCCTATATTACTGAAGCGCTTTGGCAAAATATAGCGCCTGTTGCAGACATTAAAGGACCCAGCATCATGATTCAACCCTATCCCGATGTCGATGCTACAAAAATTAGCCCGGACATTGAAAACGAAGTCGCATGGTTAAAAGAAGTGATTTTGGGGATCAGAAATATTCGCGGTGAAATGAATATTGCTCCCGGAAAAATATTACCTGTTTTGTATGTGAATCCCAGCAAATTGGATGAAATGCGTTTGCAAAATAATCAACATTTACTTTCTGCGCTTGCGAAAATTGAAGTTCCTAAATCCCTCGTTGGCAAACGTCTTCCTTCTGCTACCGCCTTGGTCGGCGAAATGGAACTTCTTATTCCACTTGCGGGCTTGATCGATAAAGAAGCCGAAATTGCAAGGCTTGAAAAAGAAATCGATAAAAAAAATAAAGATTTAATGCGCGTTACAACAAAATTAGACAATCCGCAATTCAAAGCAAATGCACCCAAAGAAGTGGTAATACAAGAAGAAACCCTTGCGCGAGAACTAAAATTATCCATTCAGACACTGGAAGTGAAACGCAAGGAATTGATGATATAACATGCAAATATCTATGCGTAAAAGTGCAATTTTTTTATTTATCGGGGGCCTTATCGTGTCAACCATGGCTATTGGCGAACAAAGATTGATTAGCAATATAAATGTTTTGCCGACGCTCTGTAAGCAAGATGTAGAAACCTTATGGGTGTTTGATATTGATATGGTGTTAAAGCAACCTAATGAAGCTGCATTTCAAATGCGCAACATGAAAAAATATAAAGAAAGTATGAAAAAAATGCTTGAACCGCTTGATGAGCTAGAAAAAAATCTCACACTTCATTTAATCTCAAAAACCGAAGGTTCCATATTGGTAGAACATGAGGTACCTAGCGTTATCGCTCAAATTCAAAAACATCATAAAACCATTGCCCTAACAGCATCTCTGACAGGTAGCCTACATGATATCCAAGACATCACCTTGCAACGCTATGCAATTCTTAAAAAATTAGGCCTTGATTTTTCCAATAGTTTCCCCGCATTTGAATCTTTATCCTTTTCAGATATGTCCACTTTTAGAGGCCACCATCCTGAATTTAAAAAAGGCATTCTGAGCTCAAATGGAGAAGGTGATCACCATGGTAAGGGTAAGGTATTGGTTCAATTCTTTAAAAAAATCAATTACAACCCTAAAATGATTATTTTTATAGATGATCGTCAAAAAAATGTTGATGATGTGGATAATGCACTCAAAGAATATAACGCTGCCATTCAATATATCGGCATTGTCTATAACGCTGCCGAAAACTATCCTTCAGAAAGCATTAGCCTTGAGGCTTTTGAAAAAGCTTGGCAGGATAAAATCCGACAAGCGAAAAAGATAGTTGAAAATGGGGTCTGACGCCAACCTGTAACCAAGCACAGGTACACTATTGGTTAGCGTCTGACCCCTTTGCTCACTTTGTTGTGTTTTTCAAAATACGTCTCGGTGCGCCAGGGTCGTCTTGCCACTCTATGTTAACATCCCAAAAGTCATCGGGTAACTCTAATTGCTCAACAATAGCAAATAGCGCATCTTTATCAGGTGCTGCACCTAGCGGCGGGCGTGACATCATCGTTGGTCCACCTGAACCAACCATACATTCGCAAAAATGATTAAGGTCTGCATCAGATAATTCGTATTTACTCTGATTGAGTGTGCAAGCAGGACGAGCTTTAATTTTAGCAAGTAATATTTTCGCTCTTTCATCCTGATTTTTATTATCATCACGCCTCAACACAGAATCGCTAAATCGTACACCAGGTTTCGCTGGAGCAGGCACAGAGAGTAAAATGGGCGCAGCAAGCTGAGGGGTGCTTGT
>CAZCHZ010000156.1:0-4135 GCA_964498615.1 uncultured Legionellaceae bacterium
ATCAGGGGATGGCGTTGTCAGAACAATTGCCATGGGACCCTCAGGAGGTTTAGAAAGAAATTTATGGGTACATAATACAGGCGCGCCTATTTCTGTTCCTGTTGGCAAAGAAACCTTAGGCAGAATTATGGATGTTTTGGGTCGTCCTATTGATGAAAAGGGTCCTATTCATACCAAAGAAAAATGGTCCATTCATCGAGCAGCACCTCCTTTTAGCGAACAAACAGGCAGTACAGATTTATTAGAAACGGGCATTAAAGTGATTGATTTAATTGCGCCCCTTGCAAAAGGTGGAAAAGTGGGATTGTTCGGTGGGGCAGGTGTTGGCAAAACAGTGAACATGATGGAATTAATTCGTAACATCGCCATCGAACACAGCGGGTATTCAGTATTTGCAGGTGTTGGTGAGCGCACACGCGAAGGAAATGATTTCTATCATGAAATGCAAGAATCAAAAGTCTTAGATAAAGTTGCCTTAGTATATGGACAGATGAACGAACCTCCAGGCAACCGTCTGAGAGTAGGATTAACCGGTCTAACCTTGGCTGAATATTTTCGAGACGAGGGTCGCGATGTTTTATTATTTATCGATAATATTTATCGTTATACCCTTGCGGGAACAGAAGTCTCTGCCCTTTTAGGACGCATGCCTTCGGCAGTGGGATATCAGCCTACCTTGGCAGAAGAAATGGGAACATTGCAAGAGCGCATTACCTCGACTAAAAAAGGTTCTATTACTTCTATCCAAGCGGTTTATGTACCTGCAGACGATTTAACAGACCCCTCGCCTGCGACTACTTTTGCGCATTTAGATGCAACGGTTGTGTTATCAAGACAAATTGCCGAACTGGGGATCTATCCTGCAATTGATCCACTCGATTCTACCAGTCGTCAACTCGATCCTTTAATTGTTGGCGAAGAACATTATAACGTCGCACGTGCGGTACAAGGCACTTTACAACGATATAAAGATCTGAGAGACATTATTGCTATTTTAGGCATGGATGAATTGTCTGAAGAAGATAAGAAAACAGTTGCCAGGGCGCGTAAAATCCAAAGATTTTTATCTCAACCATTTTTCGTGGCAGAAGTTTTCACAGGATCATCCGGTAAGTATGTTTCCTTAAAAGAAACCATTCGTGGATTCAAAGGTATTGTTGAGGGGGAATATGATGCCCTACCAGAACAAGCATTTTATATGGTAGGCAATATAGATGAAGCGCTTGAAAAAGCTAAAGAGTTAGCGGTGTAACGCATGTCATTTGTGACTTTTCATTTAGACATTGTCAGTGCGGAAGCTCAAATTTTCTCAGGCATGGTGCATAAATTATTTGTGACTGGCGTGATGGGTGAAATGGAAATCTTGCATGGACATGCACCATTGTTAACAGCCATCAAACCCTGCTCTGTATGGATTGTGAATCAAAATAACGAAGAAGAAGTATTTTATATTTCAGGAGGCATGCTCGAAGTACAGCCGGAAGCCACCACCATTCTTGCAGATACGGTTATTCGTGCAAAAGATGTAGATGAAGCCCAAGCCATAGAAGCCAAAGCACGCGCAGAAGCGCTAATCGAGGGTCATATCAAAGATCTTGATTATGAAAAAGCGCACATAGAATTGATGCAAGCGCTTGCACAGTTGCGTGCCCTGAAAAAATTACGAGAGCATCATCGCGATTAGCCCTTAGGGCACAAATTCTGGCACCTCAAAGTAAGCCTTTAAACTATGCCATTCTCGTGGGCTTAAGAGTTTGGGACCTGGATTGGCCACAGTATATTTCTTTAAATAATCAATTCTGTCTTGCATAAAAGGATGGGTTGAGAAAAACCCATGATCTGTTTCGCTCGGCAATTTTTTGCAAAAAGCAATTAGGGCATTGGTGCCAATATTGGCTTTCACTAACATATCGCCCGCGGTTTCGTCAGCCTCGATTTCCTGTGTTTGCTGATAGGGGTTAAAGAAAAGATCTTCCATGCGATAGAGATCTGTGCCTAAAAGGTATTTCACAAAGATCACAAAACCAGATTCTACGATGATACTGTTTAACTGATGCTTTTTGGTGACATGCGCCATTTCATGGGCCAAAATGCCCGCTAAGGCTTCGGGCGAATCTGCCAATTTAATCAATGAATGATGCATAATAATGTCTCCACTTGGGAGTACAAAGGCATTGGGGTCTTCATTATAGATGATATGTACTGTAAATGTGTTTGGCAGGTTTGATGATTTTTTGAGACGGCTAATGATTTTATCTAAATAGATATAGACAGGTTGATTGCTTGCGACACGCTCATTGGCCTCAAGTGTTTGTTTAAGCACGTGTTTACCAATTAATATACCAATGCGTTCTGGCAAATGTGTTACCACGAGATTTTTGATGGCAGGACCCCCACCAACAATTAATGCAATTAATAAGATCCATGACAAAAGCAAACGATTGGTTCTTTTGCTAAGGAAGGGTAATCTCTTATAAAGCGATGTTTTAATTTTCATAGTATTTACTCACATTATGCCCCTGCCCCAAAACCTAAGATCATTTCTAAACCCTCACTGGCAGGTGCGGTGCGGGCATTGATTTGTAAAGTTTTAAGCGTTTTTTCGTCACCTATCAGCGAAATATGACGAGCGATGAAATCCATTTTTCTTTTGATGGTAATCGGAAAACCTATTCCCAATGTTAGAACGATAATGGCCCAATTACCTAATGTTAAACTCATCAAATTTTTTGCAGTAAATGTACAGGCAAGCTTAATGGGGCCTAAAGAAAATACTTGTACTAAATGTTGATATAGTGCTGCTTGATACCAAAAACGAGACAAACCCAAGGTGGGCAAAAACAATAATAAGGTTTGTAAGTTTGTCGAAAATAATTGATCGGGCACTTTATCAGATCCCAAATCAAGCCTTTTATCTCCCAGGTACAGCCTTTCAGCGTAGTAACGCATGAGGGTAAGATCCATTTTAGGGATCAATACGCCTAAGCTAATTATTTTCATTATCCAACATTTAAAAATGAGGCTAACAAAATTCATAGAAAATCCAGGCATATAAAATTTTATGCCCTTCCATTGCAGTCGTGATAAACGATAACGAAGGTTACCATATCTTGCTAAGGAATAAAAAAAGTGCATGATGATTAACCATAGTAAATCCAAAGCAACATAGGTATAGAAATAAGGTAAAGGCATGTAATCTGCTTGCATGTTAGGGGCGTATTCTGTGATCAGAAATTGACGTATCCCAAAAATAATGCCAGCAAAAACAAGAAAAATACAAAGACCTCTTATCAAGCCCCAGCACAATTCTAGAGCAGTACCTGAATAACGCCAAGATTCTCCTAATAGATGAAAATGTTCACAAAGGTATTTTCTGAATGTCGTTTTGGCTCTAAAATAATATAAACCCAACGTTAAAAAAGATAAAACCGCATTGAAAATCCAAAGCGCATAGAGTTCTGCAAGATGCCCTGTGTAGGTAAAGCGATGTTGAGCAGTATCAGTTGTTATCAAGGCTTGGCCCCTGTTAATTATTATCATTAAATCAAAAACTTAAAGCATCATACCATGAATCTACCTTACTTACAATTATTATCTAGAAAAAGTGTAGTATCCCTTATAAGATGCTTTCCTTATCATTAAAGCGGGAATCCCTTGTTTTTAATACATATTTGTTGTTTAGAAAATGGTTCTTTCATATAATGGCTTATGAGCGTGCATATGCTTTCTAAAAAAATTTTGAAATTTTCACCCCTTTATCAACAGCCTCAAGCTATTCCTCTTCTGGCTAATTGGTTTAGGGCTGAATGGCCTTATTTGTATAAAGAGCTGAGCTTGGCAGAAACGCTAGAAGAACTAGGAGCGCGTACAGATGAAAGGTTACCGCTTACTTATTTAGCATTGGATGATCGTAATCAAGCGATTGGCACCATTAGTTTAGATCTTGAAGATATGGATACGCATAGACATTTAGGCCCTTGGATTGCAAGCTTATATGTCTTACCAGAATATCGTCATCATGGTATAGGAACTTGGTTGCTTCTGAATATGTGTCGCTTGTTCGGAAGGATTACAAAACGCCCTAGTTGCGATTATCTCACTTGGGAAACCAAGATCACTCCCTGTCCAATAGATC
>CAZCHZ010000157.1:0-4128 GCA_964498615.1 uncultured Legionellaceae bacterium
TTATAAAACTTTGCAGGACAGCTCCCAACCCCGTTCTTGTTTCGCACTTGCATTTCCTTTTCATGTTTTTTATATGCATTTTGACTGTATCCTTTGATCGACACAATAATTCAGCGATATCATGTACCGTATAATCATCAATCAAATAACTTGCAATTATTGCCTCTTTTCTTGTAAGCAACCCTTTAGATCCTTCCTTCAATTTACCTACGGAAGTAGCCTCGTGAATTAGTTCATCTTTGTTCATCAATTTTCACTCCTGTAACAGTAATCATTTATCATCTGGCTTTTCAGTTTTTGAACGAGAAATCTCCAATACAACTTTTACAAGAGATTTATCTAGTGGTTCGGTTAAAAGGGGTACTCCTCCACCTGCTTTAAGCACTTCTATTGCTTTCTCAGTGTTTCCAATAAGAATTGGTGGTTGTATCTCATAGCCATTTTTGTTATTTTCACATTCTGAAAGTCCGAATAAGTATTTTGGGTGTCGTTCTGGTGTTTTGTTTACATACCCCATATATCTTTTTTGAAATTCATTTGCATTAAAGGGCATTTGTTCATTGTTCATGGCACAAAGCTTAACCCAACCACCCATGTTCTCAATTACCACGTGAATTAAAGGATCATCAAAGACAACGCTTTGATACCTTCCAACCTGAACAATCGCCCTATCAACCTTTGCCCAAGCCATCAACGCTTTGGTTTCGCCACTGCCCTCGATGAATCTAACAATATCCGCAGGCTTGGGGAAAAATTGACCGCAGTCTGGATTTTTTACGTGAGCTTGAAACGCGCATTGGACGTCGTGCAGCTCGTATTTTTTAAGTACTTGCCAATAAATATCGATCAGTTGAGATGAAATGTTTTTTCCATACAGCTCACCAATTCCTGCCATCAAAACTGTAAATTTCGGTATGTTGTCAGCTTGCATTTATTTTTCCTCCTCAATTTTTTTCGACATCCAGGTTTGGAGTGTTTTTACATTTGCCATACTACGCCTATCCGAATCTGTGACAGGATGTGGCGGGTACTGAAAATTGTGTATGAAACGATCAATTTGATCCCCATCACGCAGGATGATATGTAAACCATCGTATCTTTGACCGCGTTCGTTATCCCCAATGTTATGTGGGGTATAACTACAGCCTGTAATAGCTTCACAAAGCTCTGAGGGGCTGTAACCAAATTTCAAGGCTTTTGTAATAATCGCCTTACGCTTGGAATCAAGATGAGCGCTAGGATGGTTCATCACCGTTTTCCAATGCGCGAAAATATTTTGGATGTGTTGACTGTCATCCGAATGTCGCGTCCCTGACGCGACGAAAGATCTGTTCCCTTCCCTTCCTTTCCCTTTCCCTTCCCTTCCTTTCCCCCCGGGCATGCCCGTAACGGGTGCCTCACCCGTGCCTGACGCGTCAATCACGGGTGGAGGTTCAATCATCGCATCGTTGTTTGTATTGATTTTTTCAGATTCAAAAATCGTAGAGACCTCTAGTGAAGGTAATGCACTCTCGCCTTCTCTGTGATTAATGTGTTGATGACGAGACCAAGAAGGAATACAACCGTAAAACTCACCTTGGTATTCGTACTTGACGATAAAACGACGCGTCACTAACGCATCAAGCACGCGTGAAATATCAACGTTGTCATAAGGTAAAATATCTAACTTTAATCGCCGAGGCTGCCAACGAAATCGACCTTCTCGATCACAACAAGTAAATAATGCAATAAAAGCTAATCGCAACGGCAATTGATAATGTTGTTCTGCTTCAAATAGCCCTTCATGATTGAATAATTCAGGTTTAACGGTGCGTATCCTTGACATCATGATAGCTTTACTCCTTGTTTTCTTGTTTCAAGAAAGTCTTGTTGTTCATTTATAGACAGTTGCGAAATCTTAGCGGCCCGTGCAATAGAAAGCCGCTTTTGATCAAGCTCTTCAATGAGTGCTGGGACACCTTGGCAATAGACTTGTTTAGCGCGATGATAGGTATCTTTGCTTTCTAACCCAATAATTTCTGCTATCTTTACATCTTTTCTACCCACCACTTCGTCGCAAATGCGACGAAGTTGCGCATTATTATTAGAAATTTCTGTGATTATAGGTCCTGGATCTAGATCGTTACGCTGACCTCGCCTGTTACCAAGCAATTGTTCTAAACGCAATCCAATGGCAATCCGTTCACTAATCATAAAGTTTGATCTTATTTGAGTGATTGAGCGCATTTCTAATAGAAGTGCCTCCAGGTCGATAAGCGTGACCGGTATTTTCTTTATTTTTTCATTTTTGTATTTTTCGAACTTTGCCACACATCTAATTAACACCCCATCCGTACCCACAATAATTGGGTGATTTTTTTGAGCACATCCACAATGAAGCGGTTCTTCAACAAGAATCTTATCAACAGATAACTCTGCTGAATTCTGTCCATTTTTGTTTTGCCATCTTCTAAGGGCTTGGTTAATTTGCTCTGTAAATGGCGACAAACGTTCTATACTCACTTGGGTCATCTCTTCAGTTAACATTACATACTCGTAGGGGATAGCAATTTCAGGTTGATTAAGCCAATTACTTGCTCGAGATCTACTGACTTTTAGCTGGTTACTATAAGCTGTTACGCCTCCACAAATATGGATAGCTTCGATCAAAGCTCGATGCCGAATCTCATATTTATCTTGAACGTTGAACAACTTCCTTTCCCCTTTAACGTCCTGTTACTGGACTAACAACCTTTCTGGTTTAGCCCACAGTTAAAACAGTACTTCTCTTCAGCTTTTTATTAACCCATAAAAAAACGACAACGAGTTGTCGTTTTTTTTGGTTACATTAATATCTGTGAAATTCATTTAAGGAGAGGATTTATGTTGACTTATGACCATATGACGGCTAAAGAACGTTTGCGCGACCTTAAACCATCAAAAATAAGCTTTTTGCGCTATTTAGTAACTTTATTAAACACAAAGAGCACCCGACAAACACTCAATGTTTAAATAACTGATTGGAGAAATCGCGATGTTGATATTAAAACTTTACCCAGGTCAAATCATAAAGATTGGTGATAATGTTGAAATTATCTTATTAGGCAACTCGAATAGTAAATCCAGAATTGGTATTAAAGCTTCTGCTACAGTAAAAATAAAAAAAGAAGACGGAAAACCGCTGAGGAGGTTCTCCTAAATGCATGCGCTATTACCTCGTCTTATTAGGTTTAAAGACGCCCCCACTTACTTAGGGATGGATAGAAACCGCTTCAATAGTGAAGTACGACCATTCGTCACTGAAATACCAATTGGTTCTCAAGGGATCGCTTTCGATCGATTAGACTTGGATGAATGGGTAGAGAACTGTAAAGCTGGTAATAGACATGCAGTTATCCGATCTAGTGACAATGCACTACAGAACATAAATGAACTTCAGGGTTGCTCTAATCCAAAACCGGGAAGGCCTAAAGCTAAATTCTCGAATACCTCCTTTGACACAGCGCTAGCATTAACGTATTCAACAAAACAGAAACGCCACAAAAAAATAATACAAGCTAAATAGTTGTAAGAAAACTGTCTTCACACAGCCATCTTTTAAGACGTTCCTCCTGATCAATGGCAGGTGGCCTGCCCTTACTGGTGTGAAATGGGAAATTTGATTCCATAAACGTTTTCCTATGCTGCCACTTTAGATGTTGTATTGTAGAACAGGCCGTAAATTATTTGGTTACCTAAATTTTATTAAATTCCCCTTACATCTCACCATGTATATTTGCTACTTAAATAACATTCCGTTATAGTTTAGTTCTTATGTACCTGAACGTTCCTAAACCCCCACCTACCTTGCTGTTGCAAGTTATCAAACCACAAATAAAGTGGTTTTTATATATTGCGGAAATTTTATGATAAATAATATTGGCTGTATTATTTTTGATTGTGATGGCGTTCTTGTAGATAGTGAAGAAATCGCAAACAGAATTGGGGTGGAAGCCTTGCGTGCTCTCGATTGTCAAATGACAGTTGAAGAAAGCATTAAGCGTTTTACAGGTATGAATGATAAAACAGAGCGTATGATCCTCTATAATGACTTTGGCATTAATCTCGCTTCTGAATTTTTTGTTGATAGACAATTAGCAGTTCTAAAAG
>CAZCHZ010000158.1:0-4128 GCA_964498615.1 uncultured Legionellaceae bacterium
CTCGAGCGTAACGGCGCTGAAATTTTATCCCGGGAAGCAGGTGATGTACAACATTGGTGGCATCCCCCACTCAATCGGGGCTTGCGCACACGTTGTTCAGATGATTTTCTATGGCTACCCTATGTTCTGTGCCATTATATTGAAACAACAGGTGATATGTCCATTTTGAATGAATCCATGCCCTTCCTACAAGGACGCATGCTAAATGCTGATGAAGAATCCTATTATTATATATCTGTGCCTGGGATTGAAAACGTTAGCCTTTACCAACATACCGTGAGAGCCATCAACAATGGTTTAAAATTTGGGACACATGGTTTACCGTTGATGGGTTCTGGTGATTGGAATGATGGTATGAATTTGGTAGGTATTGAAGGTCGTGGAGAAAGTATTTGGCTAGGATTCTTCTTGTACTCAGTGCTCGAACGCTTTGCAGTCCTTGCCAGGCGTAATGCGGACGAAGCTTTTGCTTTACGCTGCGAAGAAGAAAAAAACAAACTCAAGCAAAAAATTGAAACACATGGTTGGGATGGAGAATGGTACCTTAGGGCTTATTTTGACAACGGCGAACCTTTGGGATCTGCCAAAAATTCGGAATGTCGCATTGATTCAATTGCGCAAAGCTGGGCGGTATTATCAGGTGCTGGAGATCTCTCACGTGCCAAACAAGCCATGCATTCTTTACAACAACAATTAATCAATAGTCAGGATAAACTTATCAAACTTCTCGATCCTCCTTTTGATAAATCAAGCCCAAGTCCTGGGTATATTCAAGGTTATCTGCCAGGTATCCGCGAAAATGGTGGTCAATATACCCATGCGGGCATTTGGGCAGGTATGGCATTTGCAGAATTAGGGGAAAATCAACTTGCTTGGCAGCTCTTAGATATATTAAATCCAATTAATCACGCGCTCAATCTTGATGAAGTGCTGCGTTATAAACTTGAACCCTATGTTGTTGCCGGAGACATTTATAGCACATCTCCCCACATAGGACGGGGTGGCTGGAGTTGGTACACAGGATCAGCTGGATGGTTATACCGATTTATCATTGAAACCTTGCTTGGGATACAACTAAAAAACGGTAATCAATTACAACTTAGTCCTATACTTAAAGAAAACTGGAAAGATTTTAGTATTGATTATCATTATGGAAACACAACCTATAAAATTACAGTAACGCGAGATACTGCAATCAAAGCAGGTCTTTGTGTAGATGATATTGCTCTTGATGGAAATCAGATTACTTTGCAAGATGATGGACAAATTCATCAAGTTACTTTAAAAATTTCATAACGCTTAATCGCCTTTTTGACCTAACACCGTAATTAATTGATCATAAGCTTTATTAAATTTATTAACACCTTCATCTTCAAGTTGCTGGGTTACTTTATCAATATTAATATCCAACTCAGGCAATTTTTCAAATACCCAATGTGCTAAATCAAGATCTTGTTCCAAAGAAGGTTTGGGGTTACCATGATCTCGATAATTACTTATGGTTTCCATGGGTAGGGTATTAATAGTTTCAGGACCAATCAAGGGTTCTATATATTTAATATCGCTATAGCTTGGATTTTTGGTGCTTGTACTGGCCCAAAGTAATTTTTGATGAGCAGCATTTTTTTCGGCTAATTTTTTAAATCGAGCACCATTGAAAATCTCCTGGTATATTTGATAAGCAATCTTTGCTGATGCAATCGCCACCTGACCATGCATTTTTTTGGCAAGATCAGCCCTGGCATGCTTCTCTGCCATGTACTTTTCCAATATGGGGTCTATTAAGACATCAATACGACTTAAGAAAAAACTGGCAACGCTTGCAATCCCTTGAAGTGTTTTGCCTTGAGCAAGCCTGGTTTCTAAGCCGCTCATGTAAGCATCTGCAACTTGCCGATAACGAGGCAATCCAAAAAGCAATGTAATATTAATGTTAATGCCTTCGCTAATCAGTTGAGTAATAGCAGGCAACCCTTCCAGGGTTGCAGGCACCTTGATAAATACATTAGGGCAACTTAGCGCTTGCCATAAACGTCTGGCCTCAATAATTGTCCCTTTTGTATCATGTGCAAGATGCGGATTCACTTCTATACTCACAAATCCATCACGACCTTGAGTCTTGTTGTATAGGGGTAGAAATTGATTCGCTGCGTTTCTTACATCTTCTAAAGTGAGCGCTTCGTAAATGGCATTAATATTCATATTTTTCTGTATCATCTTTTGTATATCCTGTTTATAATCATTGCTCTTTAGAATGGCTTCTTCAAATATAGAAGGATTAGATGTTATGCCACTTAATCCATCTTCATTAATTAAATCTCTTAATTTACCACTGCTCATCAAATCTCGTTTGATATAATCTAGCCAAACAGATTGACCGAATTTCTCTAATTGCTTTAAAGGATTAATGCTCATTGTGATCTCCTAAAATATATTCCGTAGCTTCACTTAAGGAATAGGCTGTAAAATCGGCAGGGGGAGAGGGTGCTTTTTCAGCATATCTCCGATTAATCCATACTGTTTTACAAGGGGCATTTTGCCCTGCTTCCACATCACGCCACCGATCTCCTATCATATAGCTTTTTGTTAAATCGATATCATACTGTTTAGCCGCGGTTAATAATAGCCCAGGCTTTGGTTTATAGCAATCGCTGTTTTCATGATAACAAATAAAAATATCATCCAAAGGTAATATTTGACGCATTTTATTAAAAATGGCATCAACATTCGCTTGTGTCATCAACCCACGTTCAATATCTGGCTTATTAGTAACACAAATCAATAGGTAACCAGCTGCTTTTAACTTTATAAGACAAGGTTGGACTTCTTTTGGGATCTCCAACTCGGCAAGACTTATAGGCGCTACTGGTTTACCATTTTTTATAATGGCTGTGTTTAAAACCCCATCGGAATCCAGAAAAATAGCTTTATTCAAGTGCCTGTCCTAGAATTTTCTGTGCGGCTGTTTTATCAAGATACCAAATATTTACACCAGAATGTGCATGAATGAGCTGCGCTGGATATTCAGCAGGATCTCTCGGGCCTTCTAACACATGCCACAGTGCAGAAGCTTTATTTAAACCTGTCACCATAAATGAAATACAGGCACTATTATTAATCAATGGCGGCGTTAATGTAATACGGTACATATTTAATTCTGGAACCCATATTGCCGCCACAAGTTGCATGTCATTCGATGCATCGGTATTATCGCAATAAGTCATTACCACATCACTATGTGGCATCAATGAAGCAGTATGGCCATCTTCTCCCAACCCTAAATAAAAAAGATCAAATTCAGGATAGTCTTTCATGTTGAGTTTAAAAAAATTCCGCAAAGTATCCTCATATTTCTTTGCGTCAACTTTCGGATCATTTGCTTCGGTTGGAATCCTAAAAATATGATTATTTGGAATAGACAATTTTGAAAACAAATGCTTATAAGCCATATGATAATTATTTTTATTATCATCTGCCGGCACATAACGTTCATCACTAAAAAAGAAATTTACTTTTGCCCATGGAATCTGGGTTTTATAAGGTTCTTGTGCCAAGGTATCAAAATAGGATATAGGGGTATTTCCACCTGCAAGCACCACTAAAAATCTACCCTTTTCATTCACTGCTTGTATTGAACGGCGCATGAAGTCTTCAGCCGCAGCATGATAAAGCGCATCGTTATTATCAAATATTTTCACATCAACCATTGTCTACCATCTTTCAGCAATAAATCATCCGCTGCTTTCGGACCCCAGGTGCCAGCGGCATAATTTGGGAAACCACTGGGTTTAAGTGCTGCCCAAACATCTAAAATAGGTTGTACCACTGCCCAGTCTGCCTCCACCATCTCTGCTGGTTTAAAAAGCGTATGGTCACCATTCATACAATCATATAAAATCGTTTCATAACCCGTTTGCGGTTTAATGCCAAAATAATCCGTATATTTAAAGTCCATGTTTACCTGATCCAATTGTAATGTGGGCCCTGGAATTTTAGCATTAAACTGCAATGAAATGCCTTCCTCGGGTTGAATAAAAATGCGTAATAAATTAGGCATTATTTTTTTATCTATGCCGCTAAATAATGTCGAAGGTCCGGATTTAAATTGAATGATTACTTCAGTAGACC
>CAZCHZ010000159.1:0-4116 GCA_964498615.1 uncultured Legionellaceae bacterium
ATCTTAAATCTCTGATTTGCGAGATGAGACGGCGATAGTGCTTTTTGTTTTGCCACTAAGAACTCTTGATAATAGTGCTGTATTTCTAGGGGAAAATCTTGGCTGACTGGCGGAATCTTGCTTAATGCTGTGCTTATCTCTTTACGCGCTTGTTTTGGCAGGCTTACATTAATGCTCAGTGCAGCAACTTTAGCTTTAGCTACGAGAATATTGTCTTTGGTTTGACGGACTTTATTTTGATATACTGCTTCGCTGGGATCTGCGGCGCTGGATGTAAACCTACGACACATGCTCTCAATGTCTTCTAAACGCAATGTGATTTCCAGTTGACTTAAACGCCATGCTTCGCGCTGAAAGCGCTCCGACCCTACTTTGATACCATCGCATAACCTTGTTGTGTATGCAGACAATATAGCGTGATAATGCGCTAATAAATCCTGATCGATCTCATTACCATCCTTCACACGTTTCATTTCTTGTGACAACATCTCTATTGCATTTTCTACGCTTCTTCCCTCGAGCTTTGCCAAAAAGTTTCCACAAAGTTCAAGGAGCACGTTCATTTGCACGGGGCTAATCTCACTCATATTCGCACTCATATTACAGTCTCCTTCATATGTCTAAGACAGATAATTTATAAATCAACCAGAACTTAAACCCTTGTATATGCAAAGTCAATAGGTAAATTTTGTTTGATAACTAATCTTTTACATATTGGCAAGAGAAGCTAAACTTCGTATGATGAGAAAAAGGACATATGAGGAATATAGAAGTTTATGAGTACACTCCAAAGCGTTTCAGAAGACAACTTTGATACTGATGTATTGCAAGCCAGTATACCCACCTTGGTAGACTTTTGGGCCACCTGGTGTAGGCCCTGTCTCATGCTTGCACCCTTGCTTGAAGAGCTTTCCAAGGATCCTGCCTATGCGGGCAAGGTACAATTTGTCAAAATGAACATTGATGAAAATACGACTACACCCAGTAAGTATGGCGTCCGTGGAATTCCAACCATGATTCTTTTTAAAAATGGCAAGGTGGCCGGGACAAAAGTAGGCTTCATAACTAAGACGCAGATTGCCACATTTATTGATAGTAATCTATGATATGATAAATGTTATAAAGTTTAAGAGTAGACTATGCATTCCAAAGTAATTGATGTTAGACTATCCTTAACTTAAAACAATAAGGTTTTAAGCTTAATACCAGCTTAACCTTTTTCCATTCCAAGCCCTCAACCTAAGTAGTTATTTTATTTTATGAACCTAAATGAACTTGAACAAAAATCCGCTCCTGAACTCATGGAAATTGCCAAGAGTTTAGGCCTTGACATTGTCCGTGCCCATACGGAAGAAGTTATCTTCAAGATTTTAGAGACCTATTCCAGGCGTCCAGATGTTCCCATCTTCGCCAATGGTGTCTTGGAAATTTTACCCGATGGCTACGGATTTGCACGTTCCGCAAGAAGCTCCTATCTTGCTGGCTCTGCTGATATTTATGTTTCTCCGAGTCAAATTCGGCGTTTTGGTTTGCGTACAGGAGATGAAATTCATGGCAGAATCCGCCCCCCCAAAGAAGGCGAACGTTATTTTGCTTTATTGAAAGTAGACAGCATTAATTCTGAACCTCCAGAAGTCGCAAGACACAAAATTCCTTTCGAAAATCTAACGCCTCTGCATGCAGATGAACGTCTAACGATGGAAATTGGCAATGGCAGCACTGAAGATATTACGGCACGCGTGATTGATCTCGTCGCACCCATTGGAAAAGGACAACGTGGTTTAATTGTATCGCCACCCAAGGCGGGTAAAACCGTTATTCTGCAGCATATTGCACATTCGATTGCGCATAATCACCCAGAATGCCACTTGATTGTACTACTGATTGATGAACGTCCAGAAGAAGTGACAGAAATGGCACGTTCTGTAAAAGGCGAAGTGATTGCCAGTACTTTTGATGAACCTGCCAGCCGCCATGTACAAGTGGCTGAAATGGTGATTGAACGCGCTAAGCGTTTAGTAGAACATAAACGTGATGTGGTGATTTTGCTTGATTCTATTACAAGATTGGCGCGCGCTCACAATACCGTTATCCCGCCTTCAGGCAAAGTATTAACCGGGGGCGTGGACGCAAACGCACTTCACCGTCCTAAACGCTTCTTTGGCGCAGCGAGAAATATTGAAGAAGGCGGTAGCTTAACCATCATTGCAACAGCCTTGGTCGATACAGGTTCTAAGATGGACGAAGTAATTTATGAAGAATTCAAGGGTACGGGTAATTTAGAGTTGCATCTTGACAGATCGCTTGCAGAGAAACGTATCTATCCTGCTATTAACATTTCACGTTCTGGTACAAGACGAGAAGAGTTAATTACCAAAGCAGAAGATCTGAAGAAGATGTGGATTTTACGTAAACTCTTAGGACCCATGGATAATACGGCCGCCATGGACTTCATGTTAGAGCGCGTACGCGATACTAAGACTAATGAAATATTTTTTGAATCCATGAAACGACAGGGAGGAGAGAAATAAGTCTGCAATATTGTCATCTTCTCATTCCATAGCCATTCGACATAATTATTATGAATGATTTTATAACATTGCTTATTCAACAATTACAAACGATCCCTAACGAAGGAATCGGCGTTTTGCTTTACATTGCTGCTCTTGGCGCTATGATGAGCTTACATCGTTTCTTTGGAAAAGAAGGCTTATGTGTATTTGTAGCACTTGCGGTTGTATTTGCCAATATTCAATCTTTAAAGGCCATCGAACTCTATTTTTTTGACTCACCCATTGCCATGGGCAGTATTCTGTTTACGTTAAGCTTGCTTGCAACCGATATTCTCGCTGAATATTATGGTAAACAATCTGCCATCAAAGCCATCTGGCTAGGATTTTCAAGTATGGTAATCGTAAGTGTGATAATGATTTTAAGTATTAGCACACAAGCGATCGCAGCCGAACCTGGCAGTCCCTTGCATATTTACGTTCAAGCCCATCAGGCCATGACTCTATTATTTACCCCCAGCCCTGCTATTTTTCTGGCCAGCCTTTTAGCTTATCTTTGCAGTCAATATCTTGATATAACACTTTTTTTAAAAATGAAACACCGTATGAAGGGACGTTTTTTGGCCTTAAGAACATTGTCTGCAACGACGGTGGCTGCATTTGTAGATACTTGTATTTTCAGTATCCTCGCCTGGAAAGTATTTTATCCACTCCCAATAAGCGGGTCTAGTTTCTTCTGGACTTATATTGTGGGAGGCTTTGGATTACGCGCCTTGCTAAGCTTGGCAAATATTCCTATGATTTATATGATTCGCAAACAGAAGGTCGATCATGTCCCCTATCCTGCCTAATTTCCAGTTTAAAGTTTTAAAAACCAGCGAGCAGTCTCACGCAAGATTAGGCGAACTCCGTTGCCCCCACGGGAAAATTGCAACACCTGCTTTTATTTTTTGTGCTACAAAAGCCGCCATCAAGGGAGCTTCTCCTACACAAATGAAAGCTTGCGGCACACAGTTTATGCTGGCCAATACTTATCATTTAATGCTAAATCCCGGCGGTGACTTAATTGAACGCTTAGGAGGACTCCATCAATTTATGGGCTGGGATGGTCCCATGCTCACAGATTCTGGCGGATATCAAGTCTTTAGTTTGGGCTATGGTTCTGTTTCAAATGAAATCAAAGGAAAACATCTCGGAAACCGTCAGAAATCTGTACGTCATATTACAGAAGAAGGCGTTGTATTTAAATCCTATATTGATGGCAGCTTACATCATCTGACACCAGAAAAATCTATGCAAGTACAACGTCAATTAGGGGCAGATTTTGTCGTTGCCTTTGATGAATGCACGCCCTTTCATGTTGATAAAACCTATACAGAACAGTCTTTACATCTTTCCCATCGCTGGGGATTGCGATGTTTAGCTGAATTTTCAAAACTGAACCAAGATAATCGACAAGCCTTATATGGCGTTATTCAAGGCGGTGTGTATCCAGATTTACGAAAAATGGCAGCCGAATTTTTGAATGAAAATTCTTTTTTTGGACATGCTTTGGGTGGATCTTTAGGTGCCTCAAAAAAACAAATTTATTATTTATTTAAAAAAT
>CAZCHZ010000160.1:0-4115 GCA_964498615.1 uncultured Legionellaceae bacterium
ACTATCCGCCACATCATCATGTAATAAAGTCGCTGTATGGATAAGTTCAATGGCGCAGGCCAAAGGGATATGGTTGCTGCCTTGATAGCCACAAGCCCTTGCAATCAGCAGTAATACAAGGGGTCTTAAACGCTTGCCCCCGCCTTGAACAATATAACGCCCTAAGTCATTTATGATACTTGCTTGTGAGTGTAAAGATGATTTGATCAATACATCTACAGCGTCAAAATCGTCTTGAGTGAGTGCCTTGATTGTCTTAAATTGCATCCGGATTTCCTATCTTTGGTGCTTGAATATACAACTTAAAGGAAATAGGCCGCAAGGGTCTTGCATGGAACGAAGATTTCTCGTAGGATAACAACCCTTATACAGAGATTTTTTGTTCATGAATTTAGGGGCGGGTTTCCAATGTATGCAGTGATAATCAGTGGCGGAAAACAATACCGGGTAGAGGCGGGTCAAACGATTCGTATAGGAAACCTAGAAGCTGGCCCTGGGGATGTTGTTGAGTTTGATAAAGTACTAATGCTTGTGGATGGCGACAAAACCCAACTTGGCAAACCCTTTCTTTCAGGCTGTGCGGTGAAAGCCAAGGTAGTGAAGACAGGCCGAGGCGATAAAATTAAAATCATTAAGATGAGACGACGTAAGCACCACATAAAACGTATGGGGCATCGTCAATCTTATACCGAAGTCGAAATTACGGGTATTAAAGCGGCATAATCAGAGATTTTTGGGAGGCTTGAAAAATGGCACATAAGAAAGCAGGCGGTAGTTCACGTAATGGTCGTGATTCCCATTCCCAACGCTTAGGGTTGAAACGTTTTGGTGGGGAAGTGGTGAAGGCGGGCAATATTCTTATCCGTCAGCGTGGTACCAAATACCATCCTGGTAGAAATGTGGGCCGTGGCAAAGATGATACCTTATTTGCCAAAATGGCCGGGGTTGTGAAATTTGAGATCAAAGGCATTCACAAACGTCAATTTGTGAGCATTATTCCCTTTGAAGGCCAACAACAAACTGCAGCACAAGCTTAATTCTTTTAATAACCACCTATTTTTCATGCTTGTTCTCGCTTTTCTTAAAGGGCAAGCCAGTCGTTAATTATGAAATTCGTTGATGAAGTCTCTATTCACATTCAAGCAGGTAAGGGCGGCGATGGTTGCCTAAGCTTTCGTCGTGAAAAATTTATCCGATTTGGGGGGCCAAATGGGGGTGATGGAGGAGATGGGGGCAGCGTATACCTACTGGCCGATCCAGGCCTAAACACCCTCATTGATTATCGCTTCCAGAGGCATTTTAAAGCCAAAGACGGGCAGCGAGGCATGGGCAGTGAATGTACGGGGCGGGGAGGCGAAGATTGCGTCCTACGCGTGCCTGTGGGCACTGTGGTCTGGGATGCAGACACCCATGAACAAATGGGCGAACTCATCGAAGCAGGTGCCAAGCTTTTGGTTGCGCAAGGCGGCGAGCATGGCATGGGGAATATCCATTTTAAAAGCAGCCGGAATCAAGCACCACGTAAAACAACCAAAGGAAAGCCTGGAGAATCCAGAAAACTGCGTTTAGAATTGCGCCTCTTGGCAGATGTAGGATTATTAGGACTACCAAACGCAGGCAAATCCACCTTAATTCGTGCGGTTTCTGCAGCTACCCCTAAAGTTGCAGATTATCCTTTCACTACTTTGCATCCTAATTTAGGCGTCGTCAGGGTGGGGATAGACAGAAGCTTTGTGTTGGCAGATATTCCTGGAATCATTGAAGGTGCAGCAGAGGGGGCAGGTTTAGGCTTGCGCTTTTTAAGACATCTTTTCAGAACGAAATTATTATTACATTTGGTGGATATAGCGCCCCCCGATGGTGCAGATCCCGTGAAAGGTGCTAAGACGATTATAGAAGAGCTTGAAAAATTTAATCCCGAGCTTGCAGCCAAGGAACGTTGGTTGGTATTAAATAAAATCGATATTTTACCGAGTGAAGAAGCTCAAAAACTTTGCCAGGACATTATCAAAGCATTAGATTGGCAGGGACCCGTGTTTGAGATCTCCGGCTTAACCAAGCAGGGAACTCAAGCACTTTGTCAGGCCGTTATGCAGTTTTTGAGCCCAACAATACAGCCTTAGTGCGCTTGTTCATACGGCTTTTTAGTCTGTCAGCGGTGCGTTTATGAATAAGACCTTTTTGGGCCGCTTTATCCAACTTAGAGGTAGCCAAACGTTGTTCTTCTTTCAACACTTTCTTCTGGCCTTCAGCAGCGCTTTTCACCACGCGCTTAGTGTAGGTACGCATTTCTGAACGCTGACTCGCATTACGTTGACGATGCTTTTCAGCCTGTCTTGCGCGTTTCTTTGCCTGTGCAGTATTAGCCAATTTACTTTCTCCTAATCAATGAGATTCTTAAGGTTAACAGCTTAGTTTAAGCTCATTATCTTGACTGAAAACTGCTGTTTCTGTCAAGGGGCATGGGTCTTGACGATGGTTTCAAGATAAGTTAATAAATGCCCTCATTTCCAGGAGGAGGTTATAGCATGACAATCGTTAAAAAGTTGTTTAATTTTACTTTAGTCTTAAAAAATGTTGATGATAAAACAGCAGGTTTAGAAGATAGCCTATATCGAGCAGGATGTGATGACGCCATGATTACTTTTAGAAATGGAACTGTTTATTTAGATTTTGAACGTAAAGATACATCTTTTGAAAGCGCGGTTATGAAAGCTATTCAAGAAGTAGAATCCTCCTCAATTGGTGCAATAGCGGAAAATGTGGCTGGAGAAGATGCTTAGCGGGTTGCAATAATTCCTTTTTAAGGTTTTATAAGATATATCGTCATTGCGAGCGTAGCGAAGCAATCTAGAAATATTAAAAAAATCTCTAGATTGCTTCGCTACGCTCGCAATGACGATTAGGCACACAAACGCCAGGTCTTAGAAACCTCCTCAAATTTAATTTTATCCATTATGTTGTGGATTAATTAAAAACCGCCAATGTTTATCTAGCCCTTGCTTAATGCCAATGCGAGGGCTGGTGGAAAATGCATATTTTTGTTGAAGGCAACCCACATAGAAATGCTCACTTTTAACAATGTCGATGCCATTTTCTGCTGTGGTTATCCCAAGGTATTTACACAATTTGCCTGGGCCATTTAATTTTTTGTCGGGCTTGTCGAGTAATTGAATACCTCTGATTAATACCGCAGCTGGGAAACCCTCATGTTCGGTGACAATGTTCAAGCAATAATACATGCCATAAATGAAATATACATAAGCAAAGCCTGCTTTGCCAAACATAATGGCATTTCTGGGTGTTTTACCACGGGCTGCATGGGATGCGGGATCATCAAAGCCAAAGTAGGCTTCCGTTTCGGTGATAATGCCTTGATGGTTTTTAAATACTAAGACTTTTCCTAAAAGTTCTTCTGCAACTTGTAATGTGGGTGCCTCAAAGAATGCACGTTTGAGTTTTTTCATTTTCATCAACAATTAAATCCACATAAGCATTTCTTTGTCTGGCATTAAACCAATATGTCCTCCGAATGAAAGACGCAAGTTTTCGCTTTCGTTCACCTTGTGGAAATTGCGGCTATTAAAAAACAATAATTTTCCTGGTGTAATGGGAATGTTGATTGATTCACAACCTTCAACCACTTTTGGATAATAACCATAAGTGCCAGGAATCATATGCGCATCATCAACACGCTCCCAAGGACGATTATACACCACACATTCACCACCCTTGCCAGGGTTGGTTAAGTAAACATTCCAGGCGAGCTCGGCTGTAATTTTATTAATAGACCAGCAATCTGCTAAAAAATTGGCAAAATCTGCGTGAATGAAAACGGCTCTTTTCAAAGCCCGCACAATAGCATAAGTATAGGATTGATTCTTGTATTCGGCGATGGAAACTTTGGAATGCATATTGTTTCGTAGATATTCAAGTACAAGCTTGGCGGGGTTAATACCGATCGCGCCACATACTTTTTCATAATTTTCAATTGCAATTTTTGCTTTTGGAAAATATTCTTCTGGTGTTTTTGTTTCATAACATTAATGCGTAGCAAACATATAAAAAGAATGCGGCTCTGTGTCGTCTTTGAGATAAGCAGGAGTGAGCCCTAC
>CAZCHZ010000161.1:0-4115 GCA_964498615.1 uncultured Legionellaceae bacterium
AATGCCGATGCAACGTCGTTTGCCTAAGTTTGGTTTTACTTCAAGAACAGCGCAATTTACCACAGTATTAAGATTAAATGATTTAATGAAAGTTAAAGGCGATGTGGTTTCATTACTCACCTTAATGGAAGCTAACCTGATTTCTGGTCGCACGCAAAAAGTACGTGTTATTGCAGCAGGAAAAGTTGCGCGGTCACTCACCTTGCAGGGCATTCATGTTACCAAGGGTGCAAAAGAAGCAATCACCCAAGCTGGGGGGAAGGTCGAGTAAGGCATGCATAAGACAATGGGAGCACAAAAAGGCGGGTTCAGCGAATTAAAAAGACGGGTGCTATTTTTAGTGGGTGCATTGTTGGTGTTTCGTGTTGGTTCCTATATTCCCGTTCCAGGTTTAGATCCCAGTCGCATTGCAGAGCTTTTTGCCAATAATCGAGATATTTTTGGATTATTTAACTTGTTTTCAGGCGGTTCGCTTGCAAGATTAACAATATTTGCCTTAGGGATTATGCCCTATATTTCTTCTTCGATTATTATTCAATTACTCACCTCGGTATGGCCGCCTTTGGAGCAACTTAAAAAAGAAGGTCAAACAGGAAGACGTAAACTTTCACAATATACACGTTATGCCACCTTATGTTTAGCCACGGTACAGGCTGTTGGTATGGCAAAATATTTAGCCAGTTCTGGGATTGCCTTGGAAACAGGATTTTTATATTACTTTGTCGTGACCATCACATTAGTCACTGGCACGATGTTTTTGATGTGGTTGGGAGAACAAATTACTGAACGTGGCATTGGGAATGGGATTTCTATGATTATTTTTGCAGGGATTGTGGCTGGGTTACCCGGTGCTGTTTGGAGTACTTTAGATAAAGTGCGTCAGGGCGAAATGCAGCCTTTGGCACTATTAGTGCTAGGGCTGATCTTGGTGGGGATCATTGCAGCTGTGGTGTTTATTGAAAGAGGACAACGTCGTATTACAGTCAACTATGCACAGAGACAGCAGGGACACAAGGTGTTTGCTGCACAACGTAGCCATCTTCCTTTAAAATTAAATATGGCGAGTGTTATACCGCCCATTTTTGCCTCGGCCATTATTTTATTTCCGGCAACCGTAAGCCAGTGGTTTGGAAAGTCTCAACATCTTGGCTTTCTGGAAGATATTGGTTTGGCCATAGCTCCGGGGCAGCCCTTATATATGCTTTTATTTGCTTCCGCCATCATATTCTTTTGTTTTTTTTATACCGCCCTTGTCTTTAATCCCAAGGAAACTGCTGAAAACCTTAAAAAATCTGGGGGTTATATTCCGGGGATCCGTCCGGGAGAACAAACAGCTCAATATATAGACAATGTCATCACGCGTTTAACCTTGATTGGGTCACTTTACATCACGCTGGTTTCTCTTTTACCAGAATTTTTGATTTTGGGTTGGAATGTGCCTTTTTATTTTGGAGGCACCTCTTTGCTGATTATTGTGGTGGTCGTCATGGATTTTATGGGGCAGGTACAGGCCCACATGATGACGCATCAGTACGATTCTTTGATAAAGAAAGCTAACTTGAAGGGGTTGGGGAGAAGCTAGCTTTTAGTCGGTTTTCAGCGTAAAATGTTGCTTCGGAAAAGCGTTTTGGAATGAAGCTTGGGGTTTTAAGATGAAGGTAAGAGCATCGGTGAAAAAAATGTGTGATAGCTGCTATGTGATTAAACGTGGTCGCGTGGTTAGGATTGTGTGTAAAAAGACAAATAAACATAACCAGAGGCAAGGTTAAAATGGCTACCATACGCATTTCAGGTGTCATATTGCGTCCTCAAGTCCACATTCGCGTTGCATTGCGAGGAATTTACGGGATTGGTGCTTATCGGGCAGGCAGCATATGTAAAAGGCTCGGGATTAACCCAGCCACCAAGGTTTCAGATTTAGCAGATGAAAAGGTCCCCTTATTACAGCAAGCCGTGAACGAATATGAAGTAGAAGGAGATCTGCGGCGTCGTGTGGCCATGGATATTAAACGATTGGTCGATATTAAGTGTTATCGTGGTATGCGTCACAAGAAAGGTTTACCCGTCAGAGGACAACGCACACGTACGAATGCAAGAACGCGTAAAGGGCGCAGTAAACGTCAAATTGCGCTGAAAGAAAAGGCCTCATAATGATTTATTATTGGATATGGTGAAAGAATGGCAACAACAAAGGCAAAAGTAGCAAAGTCTGTAAAAGTGAAAACCCGTAAAAAAACGAAACGTGTGGTTGTCGCGGGTATTGCGCATCTGCAAACTTCCTTTGGTAATACAAAAATTTATATTACGGATTTATTAGGTAACACCATTGCTTGGGCAACTGCGGGGAGCATGGGCTTTAAAGGTTCCCGTAAAGCGACACCTTATGCTGCTTTGAAAGCAGCTGGGGCTTGTGCGGCTGCTGCACTTAACTATGGTTTAAAAACGCTTGAAGTGAAAGTAGATGGTCCAGGGTCGGGGCGAGAGTCTGCCATACGGGAACTCTCTAACTTTTTTAAGATACTTTCTATTAGTGATGTGACAGGTATTCCTCACAATGGATGCAGAAAGAAAAAAGAACGTCGTGTATAGTATTTGGGGGCAGAATTAAGATGGCAAGATATTTAGGGCCGACATGTAGAGTAGCAAGAAGATTAGGCACAGATTTGCGCTTAAAAAGTGGTATGCGCGACTTCTCATCCAAATGCCATGAAGGCACGCCACCTGGTATGCATGGAACTAAGCGAGGACGTGAAACCAGTCATGGTGTGATGATGCGAGAGAAGCAAAAATTCAAATATATGTTTGGTGTTTTAGAACGTCAATTTCGACGCTATTATGCGATTGCTTCCCGTCAACGTGGTGCAACAGGTGAAATATTATTTAAAATATTAGAATGCCGCTTGGATAATGTTGTTTATCGTATGGGATTTGGCAGTACGCGTGCAGAAGCACGTCAGCTTGTCAGGCATAATGCAATACTAGTGAATGGTAAGCGAGTGAATATCCCTTCCTATGAAGTACAAGGTGGGGATGAAATTGAAGTAAGAGAAAAATCTAAGACACAGACCAGGATCCAAGACGCACTTAAACTGGCAGAAGGTGCTGGGTTTCCAGAATGGGTAAAAGTCGATGTGACCAAGATGAAGGGTGTATTCCGTGTTCCAAATCGCGATGAGCTACCATCGGAATTCAATGAGCAGCTCGTAGTCGAGCTATACGCTAAGTAGTGGTATATTGTCCGGGGGATTATTCATGCAACGTGCTGTAAGAGAATTTTTAAAATCGCGCCTCATTGATGTGCAGGTTAAAGGTCATCATCATGCGAGATTGGTGATGGAACCTTTAGAGCGTGGTTTCGGTCATACCTTAGGAAATGCATTAAGACGCATATTATTATCTTCTATGCCAGGTTGTGCGGTAGTGGAAGTGATGATAGAAGGTGTTTTGCATGAATATTCTACGAAAGAAGGGATCCACGAAGATATCGTTGATATTTTGCTCAACCTAAAAGGGATAGAATTTAAGCTAGAAGGCCGGGATGAAGTCGAACTTAAGTTAAGTAAGGAAGGCGAAGGTCCTGTGCGAGCGGGAGATTTTACCTTACCGCATGATGTACAAATCATGAATCCTGACTATGTCATTGCAAATATGACAAAGACCGGTAGTTTAAATATGACTGTGCGTGTTGCGCGTGGACGTGGATACGAACCTGCGACTGTTCGTTTTAATCCTGAAGAAACAACACGTCCCATTGGTTGGCTGCAGTTGGATGCTTCTTTTAGTCCCGTGCGTCGTGTATCTTATGTGGTTGAAAATGCCCGTGTTGAAAATCGTACCGACTTAGATAGATTAATTTTAGAACTCGAGACCAACGGTACCATCGAACCCGCAGAAGCCATTCGTTGGGCAGCTTCCATTCTTACCGATCAATTATCTGTTTTTGTTGAATTACAAGGTGAAAAACAATACGAACCTAAGCGTTCAAAAACAGAAGTAGATCCCACCTTGTTGCGCTCGGTGGACGATCTAGAATTAACCGTACGTTCTGCCAATTGTTTAAAGGCCGAGAATATTTTCTATATCGGCGATCTTATTCAGAAAACGGAAAATGAGTT
>CAZCHZ010000162.1:0-4062 GCA_964498615.1 uncultured Legionellaceae bacterium
AGTGTATCAATCTATTTGGTAGTGCTCCACTTTTGATAAATGGTAACAATTTAAATGAAAACTGTGATGTAAATAAAGTTGATCAACTACGTGATCAATACGCCTTATTTAGCTCTCCCTCTTATTATAAGATTAATACCTTTAATATGTTTAGATTGTTCTAATAAAACAAAAACCGTTCACAAACACATTTAAAAATAAAATAGCTGGTAAAAAATAGCGGTAATGTCTACAAAATGCTCACAAGAAAATTTTAAGGAATTGTAAAAAATGTGGTAATTTTTTGATTTCATTGGTGGGCCGTGATGGATTTGAACCATCGACCAACGGATTAAAAGTCCGCTGCTCTACCAACTGAGCTAACGGCCCCAAAAGTAAGGATTATACCTTGAACCCATGAAAGGTCAACAAAAGCTTTCGACTGCTCAAAATAAATTAGAATGATAACTTACCTTGCTTGGGCTAGGGTTTCTGCATATGATCCTGCTTCTTCTAAGAGTAAATGGATCTCCGTGTCAGAAACATTTTGCATCAAAATATCCTTTTCTTTTGCTGCCAGATCTGAATTATAGGTTTTCTTATAATCATCTGTTGCGGAATATCTTAATCCGACAAAGGCTATCTCTAAAGCATCCACGGCATCTCGCATTAACCTAATATGTTTGAAAGAATCATCAATAAATACCACCTTTTTTATTTGTTTTGATCTGCCCAACTGCTCAGCAACCTGTTGCACCCAATCTTGAAATACAGCGGCGCTCTCATTAAAATCATGGGTAAATAATACACCTTCTTGATACAAGGTGGGATGTCTAAAAGAAGGGCCATATTTCAGCTCTGCAACCGTCCCTTTACCAAAACTAATGCCAAATTTATCTAATTGCCAACGTGTTATTTCAAGGGCACTGGGTTGACGCGTGGTAAATGCAATACATCCTAAAGATTGCTTACGAATTTCAGTTAACAATTTAGGGATCCTTTCATCCACCAAGGTTAATACATTAAATTTCTGAGCCTTGAACCAAAGCGGCATGATTTTTCGCACACTTTCTTGAAAACTGCTCCCTTTTGCCATTTCTGCCTTAATCAATCTTGAACCCCATTCCGAACTACCAAACGCAGTTTTGGCGCGAAATAGCGTATCATCTATATCAAACACAACAAGGGTATTTTTATCAATAAAATCTAAAATACCTGTAATATCCTCCCCTTCATACAATTGAGGTTCAGGCCTTTGAGGCATATTGACATATTCAAGGGTTGCGGCACTTACCTCAACACTCATCAAAGACAGCGTAAGAGAGGCACTACAAATAAACATAATCACTATTTTTTTAAACATCGATTATCATCTCCAAATCGCTATACTCAATAATTTTGCTGTATATTATAGAAAAAAGCAACGTAAGCCACAAAACTAAATCATCTCTGCAACTGCCCGTCCTACCTCTGCAGGCGAATGCACAGTACGCACACCGGCAGCTTCCAAAGCCTTGAATTTCTCTTCTGCAGTGCCTTTGCCCCCTGCAATAATTGCACCCGCATGCCCCATCCGTTTGCCAGGAGGTGCCGTGACGCCTGCGATATAGGAAACCACGGGTTTACTGATATGATCTTTAATGAAACCTGCCGCTTCCTCTTCTGCACTGCCACCAATTTCACCCACCATGATAATCGCTTTTGTTTGAGGATCTTTTTCAAATAAGGTCAAAACATCGATAAATCCCATGCCAGGAATGGGATCACCTCCTATCCCCACACAAGTACTTTGACCCAAACCGACATCTGTCGTTTGCTTTACCATTTCGTAAGTCAATGTACCAGAGCGCGAAACAATGCCTACTTTACCAGGCATATGAATATTGCCCGGCATAATTCCTATTTTGCATTCGCCTGGCGTGATGATGCCTGGACAATTGGGACCAATCAAACGTGATTTTTTATCTTTCATATAATACTTAATGTCCAACATATCTAAGACTGGCACACCTTCTGTAATACAAACAATTAATTCCAAGCCTGCATCAATGGCTTCAACGATGGAATCTTTACAAAACGGTGCCGGCACATAAATGACAGTAGCCGTTGCTTTAGTGCTGGATATGGCTTCTTTTACGGTATCAAACACAGGTAAGCCAAGATGCGTCGTTCCCCCTTTTCCGGGTGTGACACCGCCCACCATTTTTGTGCCATATTGTAGTGCTTGTTCCGAATGAAAAGTGCCCTGATTCCCTGTAAATCCTTGACAAATAACCCTGGTGTTTTTATTGACTAAAATACTCATGTACTTACCTTGGCTGCTTTTACGACTAATTTTGCCGCATCTTTAAGAGATTTTGCAGCAATAATATTCAATTTACTTTGACTTAAGATTTCCGCAGCAAGTGTTGCATTATTCCCTTCAAGTCGAACTACGACAGGCACTTTTATCCCCACTTCTGCCACTGCCGCAATAATGCCTTCTGCAATTAAATCGCATCTTACAATACCACCAAAAATATTTACCAATACCGCTTTAACTTTGCTATCTGATAAAATGATTTTAAACGCTTCTTGTACCCTTTCCTTGGTAGCACCCCCTCCCACATCTAAAAAATTAGCAGGTTCCCCCCCGTTTAGTTTAATAATATCCATGGTGGCCATGGCCAAACCTGCACCATTCACCATACAAGCAATATCCCCATCGAGTGCAATATAATTTAATTCCCATTCCCGTGCTAAAAGCTCTCTTGCATCTTCTTGGCTGGGATCCCGTAATTCACGTATATGCGGCAAACGATATAAAGCATTATCATCAACATTGAATTTTGCATCCAAACATAATAAATCTCCTGCTTTTGTGATAATGAGAGGATTAATTTCTATTAAGCTTAAATCGCAATCAATAAATATTTTGCCAAGGCCAGTCAGAATATGGGTAAATTGCTTGAGTTGTGCTGTATTCAAACCTAATGTAAGCCCCAAGTCCCGACACTGATAAGGCATCACTTGCAATAGTGGATCAATCGCTATTTTAAATATTTTTTCTGGATTTTGTAAAGCCACTTTTTCGATTTCCATGCCGCCTTCTTTCGAACACATAAAAACCAAACGTTGCAAGGATCTATCGATGACAGCCCCTAAGTAAAGTTCTTTTCCAATCTCGCAGGCGTTCTCGATTAATACCTCGTTAATGGGTTGGCCTTCTTTTCTTGTTTGATAGGTGACAAGACGACTATGCAACAAACGTCTTACTTCAGCTGAAAGACTCTCCTTATCTTTTACAAGCTTGATGCCCCCTGCTTTTCCACGTCCGCCCGCATGCACTTGTGCTTTCACCATCCAGGGACCTGCATTTAGGGTTTCCACCAACATAAGGGCTTCTTCTACATTATGTGCGACAACGCCTCTTGGTACTGGCAGACCATAGTCCCGTAAAATTTTCTTTGCTTGGTACTCATGCAAATTCATGTTTAAATCCCTAAGGCTAAACGCGCAGGATCCTCAAGCAATTCTTTTATCATCACGAGAAAACGCACAGATTCTGCCCCATCAATAATACGGTGATCATAGGAAAAAGCAACATACATCATGGGACGTATTACAACATTACCATTTTCCGCAATGGGACGTTCAAGAATTTTATGCATGCCTAAAATGCCACTTTGGGGCGGGTTTAATATGGGTGTTGCCATCAAAGAACCAAATACACCTCCATTGGTAATCGTGAAAGTGCCTCCTGTAATTTCTTCTATCGCAAGTTTACCGCTCTGAGCGCGATGGGCTAAATCTGCAATTTGTTTTTCAATATCGGCCATTGACATCGTTTCTGCATTACGCAAAATCGGCACGACTAGGCCCCTTTCTGTAGACACTGCAATACCAATATCATAGTAATCGTGATAGACAATATCCTGTCCATCAATGGAAGCATTAACGACAGGGAAATGCTTGAGCGCTTCGACAACTGCCATGGTAAAAAATGACATGAATCCTAAACGCACCCCATAGGTTTTTTCAAAAGATTCTTTATATTTTTGTCGTATCGTGATAACAGGTTGCATATTAATTTCGTTAAACGTT
>CAZCHZ010000163.1:0-4052 GCA_964498615.1 uncultured Legionellaceae bacterium
CTTTGCCTAACCTAACAGAGCCTCTGGATTGGGCATTGTTGATAATGTTTTTCATAGGTATCTTTGGGATTGCGCTGCTACATGCCAGTATCGTGCTATCTATAAAATCCATTGTTATGGGTAAGTATCTCAACTTGAAAGTTGCTTTGAGTTTGGGGCTCAAGCAAGCAAAAGGTGTTTTGAGCTTAGGTTTAATTATTGGGCTTATCACGAGTCTCCCCGGTGTGCTGATCCTGATACCCGGTCCCGGTGTGGGTATTTTTAAGATTATCCCTTGGGTTTCTCTCTTTTTAATGTTGTGTATTTCGACATATCTTATCCCTGCGTTATTCGTCTATGTTTGGAAAAAACGCAACATTTGGGAGAGCCTGATAGAGAGCCGACATTTGGTTTCAGGGAATTTTGCTAAACTGTTATTGCTATTTGTTCTGTTTACAACAGGATTTATTTTACTTGAATGGCCTTGCAGAATATTGATGAGAGATCAAGTCGTGGTTGCCACAGGACTTTGTTTGTTCTTGCGTGCTTTATATCTGCCTTTTGGCTATACGTTGCTTCTAACGCTTCTTCTAAAAATACAGCCTAAGAAAAGTAAATTCTCATTTAACGATGATGCTGGTTTTGCGAATCAGGAACATTAATATTAATCCTTAAGCGCCTGTGCCTGTCTTTTCTTTCTTTTTATAGAGTTGGTAAATTTCTTCTAGTAATTCTTCGACCACGCTGTTGGTGCGTTCTTCTGAAATAATCCCACTGGCATCTCTATATTGGCTCATACGTTCTTCGACAACACGTGCGGCAGAACCACTGGGGTAAAGTGATGCCAATAATTTGCGCGCTTGTGTTGCCCCAATGCGCGTATATAGACCATTTCGCAGACGGGTATCGATGGCGGTTGTGTTAAAAGCCCAGAGTTCTATGGGGCCGATAGTACTGGTGATAAGTTGCGTGTTGACGCCATACTTTGTTGCAAATTGGGCAAGAAAAGTAGCGCCTCCTGGACGGGGACCATGGACGCGGGTTTCAAGGGCAAGTTTAGCAGTATCTGAGAGACCAAAAACGGCAGTTGCCTTCTCGATTGCTTGTTTTGGGCCTGCGTCCATAATAAAAACAGACGTGGCAAATTCTACCATGACGGCATCAAAGTCGTCTAAAGACTGAGATATTAAGGCAACCTGTACATTCCACTTTCTACCTTCTCGCATATCCACAACCACCTGATCGCGTACGGCGCGGGCTTTGGCTGTACGATGAAATTCATCGAATACCAAACGTTTTGGATCTTCTCTGATTTCTAAAATACGTTTGCGATGATATTCTTGATACATGGGAAGGAGATCTTTTAAGAGATCTTCTGTCAAATAATAATGACGTGCCAGGACATAACGGGCCAACATATACATAATGGCAGTTTGACGATCGGCAGCTTCTCCGCCTGATTTGGCCACTTCATCTAAATCGAGAGAAACAACACGCGCTTCGCCTAAATCAAAAGCGGTGATCCTGGAGAGAATGGAGTATTCACGTACAGCACTTGAAATCATACGACCAAAGGCCGCAATCAGGGGTTCTCCAGTGGGGGCTTTAATTTCCCCATAAAGATCGGCGACCGCTTGACCACGACAAATAGAAGCAGCATCTGCTAAAAGAGGCATGGCATATCGTTGTGCAATGCCCGCTTCATGAATATGTCCTGCTTTAAATAGTGCATCTGTTAATTCCCACCACGTGGTATGGCTATCAACAGGGAGTTTCAATTCTGCAATCATCTTATCTATCACAGGTTCAAGATTAGGTGTGTATAACCTGGGATTGGCACCATCTGCGGTTGATTTATATAATTCATCTACGATAAGACCCGACATGTCGGAGATACCGTCATAGGCATTATCTTGACCGACAGGCGTTGCAAGCAAGGTTAAAAAATTGACAAGATAAGCACGTTCTTGTGGAGAAGGAAAACGTGAACCTAATTGTGTATCAAAGGGATTCACTGCCATTTCTGGTTGCATACGTAAACGATGATAAGCCGCAAGATGTTTTTTATCGGGAGGGAGTGCCTCGCGAATTAAAGAAATGAGTCCGCTAGAAGAAGGGCCAATATCGATAATCGCGATATGCGGCAATCTTTGGATACCCGCAGCTAGGCATAGGGCAAGATTAATGGAATTAGAAAGCACAGATTTTCCTGAACCAGGTCTTGCAAACATGAGATCTATCCAAGTCGTTTGCTGAGTAGAGCCTGGTTGATAAGGCCAGGGTTTACCGTCCAGGGATCTAAATAAAACGGCTCCTGAGTCCCAGGGAGAAGCAGGACGCGTAAAGGGGAGCATATAAGTAACATCCGAAAGCGGGGCAACCGAAGGAATAGCGACACTTTGCAGAGAAAGACCCATTGCACTCGACAGAACGCCGCGATAAGGATCCCCAGAGACTTCGGAGGTTTCGCAATAACCCCAACCTTGCAGAGCCTTGCCGAGTTCTGCAACTCGCATGCGTAGCCGTTTTTCATCTCCGACATTTGCCCAAGTACAGGCCGCGACGCGTAGTCTCACAATGGCATCGTCTGTATTCACTTGGATATATTTTAAGACTTCCATGGCATTACTAATCAAACGATTATTGGCATGTGCAAAACTTAAAAGGGCAGCCACGGTGGGTTTCATGCCTAGGGTTTGCAAACCTCCACTTTCAATTAAAAAAGAAATGCGCCAGGGGATTTGTGCATTAAGCGCACGATTAAATAAAGTACCAAAGGCTTGAATTTCTTTTGGAAACAAATCGATGCAGACAGGGGCATAAAGCTTATCTCCAATGCGTGCAGTGCGTAAATCAAGATTTTCACCATCTCTTGGAATTAATTGCTGCGCTAAGGGAGGCCATAACACATCGGAAATATCTCCAGCAAAATTTTTCGTTTCTCGTAGCGGGATAGTATCGCCGGGTAAATAAGGTTGCCAACGAACATTGGTAAAATCAGGATCGACGGTTGCACGTATTGCTCTGCAAGCAGTATGCACTTCTAAAAGATTGGTAAGAAGGCCTAAACCGTTGAAATCTGCCACCAATGAGCGCACAAGAGAATCATGGGTATCTCTTAATTCGGGAATGAGATTCAGAAAATTTTGTGCGTTAAGGATGGGCGGCACTTTACCTACCTTCATTCTTTCCTTTTTGTCTTTCATGGATTGTTCAAATTGGGCCTTTGTTAAACTTGTGGGTCTTGTCCAGACCACAAAATACATGGCTTCAGAAGCACAATAACGTTGCAGTTCGGTAACGCGTTCCGAAAATAAATCATCAAGTTGCAAATGCAGACGTTCTGCAGTTTGTTTTGCTGTTGCCAGCATGTTTTCTAAATCTTTAACAACGGCTTCTTTGTCATGGGAAAAAAAAACTTGGATGGCATGTCCAGAACGGGCAAGACAAGTTTGTAAGGAATGCGTCATGCCATTATGCATGCGTTCAAATTCTTCGGGGCCCACAAGAAAAGTGGCGCCTTGGATGCTTAAAACAGACATTAAAGAACCGTCTTTGCCCACCAGGACGGTTGGACTATCTGCAGTTTCTAAATCGCAATAGGTCTCTGCGTTTTGGCCAAGTCCTGTGCCCAGCCAGGCGAGAATACTGTCAACCGTATCTAAAACGGGATCAATTAAACTCATAACTTCCCTTCATCCGTATACTGGACAATTATAGCATTAAGCATAGTTACACAGCGTGATCCGATGTCGATTTATAGTTGTTTGTTCAGGTTTTGCCTCTCCCGCTTATCGGCGGGAGATGAAATTTATAAGGGGATATTGGCAAAGACAGTTTGTTTCCAATATTCGGCCTGGGTTTTATATATTTTACGGGTGGGAAGAAATTTAAGTTCTGAAAGCAGGGGATGTTGTAATTGCGGTGGTGTTAACTCTGCATCAATTAGGGATTCTCCAAAGAGATGCGGCTCCTCTGCTTTGGGGCCAAAAACGGTTTCAACGCTTTTACTGCGATCATGTAAGCTTAAGTAAACGGCCTGCAGTTTTCCTTTATAGGGGGTATTTCTTAAT
>CAZCHZ010000164.1:0-4040 GCA_964498615.1 uncultured Legionellaceae bacterium
GAAATTAGTGTCAGCCCCAGCGCTTGCTCAAGACTAGGCAAGGTGGTTTCCATTTTAGCTATGGCTTTCCAATTGCCTGCCACCATCAGCATCAAGCTGAGATCAGTGCCCAGAATCTGCATCTTGGCATTTAAAATATTGCAGCCACATTGTGTACATGCACGTAAGATTGCGTTACTTAGGTCTAGCCGATGCGGCCCAAATCCTGAAATAAGTAAATAATTATTTTCGGGAACCATGGCTGTAGTTTACCAAAATAAAGCGTATTTTCTACTGTTTTTATATTAACCAGGAAAATCATGTAGAAAACTTACTCTTGTAGCAATAGGTATGTCGTTTTAGGCTTAGAAATAAAACTTGATAAGGATGAAATCTCTGCCGTAAAATAATGCAACGATCGAAGACGACTCAAGGGAGAGGTGACGGAGTGGTCGAACGTGGCGGTCTCGAAAACCGTTGTACCTTTACCGGTACCGTGGGTTCGAATCCCACCCTCTCCGCCAATTGCTTAGTGATACTACAGATAAGGTGTGAAAGATGACAACATCGAAGAAGCGAAGACGAAAAGATGAAATCATTGCTAACTGCATTCGCTGTGGATCTGAGCGTGTAATGGCATATTGGGATGCTGAGCTAGCATCTTATCTTTATTTATGTGATGAACCTCCTATTTGCCTGTCCTGTGCTGCAAAAACTGCGCCCCCCATGTTACGTGTAATCTCCCAAAAATAATTCAATAAGTCAACTATACTTCTATTTACAAGAGCGTCACTTACTCTTGCAAGTGTGTGGTACTACAATAATGTAGTATCACTGAAACATAAAATTTTATGATTATGAGGAGAAATAACATGACACAATTATCACAAGCAGTCGCTGCTTTGAAAGCACAATTGAAACCTGCAATTCAACAACAGTTCCAAAACTTCCCAGAAGTGCAAACGCACATTAAGACCCTTTTAAGTAATGCGCAGTCACAAAGTGGTGAAGTTTTTGAAAGGGCAGCACAGGTAATTTGTCAAAAAATTACACAGAGCCCAAAATTTAACGAAATTAGCACCACGAATAAAGGGTTAGCAGATGCTATCAAAACTGTTGCAACTGCTACACCAAGCCAAGGATCTGCAAACCAACCATATTCCAAAACTGGCACTTATGGTACGAATAAAGGAAGCGATACAAGAAGCAATCCTAAGAAGGGTGGCAGCAACTACTAATCAATCGTCCTCTCGATGATTGACACTGCAACCATCTGCATGTTCTGCAGATGGTTGCGCTTTTATTAATTCCCTGCAATTGTCATTTGTTCAAGCAACACAGAGCCTGTTAATATATTGCTACGTTTTTCAATGTCATTACCTATGGCGACAATATTGAACAACATATCTCGTAAATTGCCGGCAATCGTAATTTCTTCAACAGGATACTGAATTTCACCATTTTCTATCCAGAAACCTGTAGCGCCTCTTGAATAGTCCCCGGTCACCAAATTAATACCCTGCCCCATTAATTCTGTCACTAAAAGTCCCTTACCCATTTTCTTCAAAAGCGCCTGCTGATCGAGATTGTTATTCGAAAGGACAAGGTTACATATGCCTCCGGCATTTGCTGTTGTTTTTAAACCCAGCCTTCTTGCTGAATAACTGCCCAAGACATAGCTCTTTAAAACACCGTCTTGCACAATATAATGTTGCCTTGTTGCAACGCCTTCCGCATCAAAAGGTGCAGATCCAAGCCCTTGTTTTAAATGCGGTTGCTCTTCAATGTTAATAAAGCTCGGCAAAATTGTCTTGCCTAAACTGTCTAGTAAGAAACTCGATTTTCGATATAAATTTCCACCTGAAATCGCCGACATCAGACATCCAAAAAGACCAGGTGCAATGCGTGCATCGAAAAGCACAGGGGCAGTGCAGGTTTTAATTTTGCGTGCATTTAATCTACGAAGCGTTTTTGCTGAAGCATTTCGTCCAACTTGTATTAAATCTTCTAGCGTGTTCGGGTTTCGAGAAGTCGTATAATCATAGTCTCTTTGCATGCTGCCTTTGTCTTGGCCAATCACAGCACAGGAGATAGAATGACGGGTGCTGGGATAACTTCCGAGGAAATCATGAGTATTACCATACACCCGAAATTTTCGGTGTGAAGAAATTGATGCACCTTCGGAGTTGATGATCCGTTTGTCAAAAGCGCGTGCAGCTTCTTCACATTCTTTTGCATAACGAATAGCAAGTGCCGGCTCTAAATCCCAAGGATAAAAGAGATCTAAATCTGGAATTTCATTCGCCATATCTTTTACATCCGCTAACCCAGAAAAAGGATCGGCTTCTGTATAATCAGCGATCCTTAAGGCCGCTTCTATACAAGCGCGGACGGCTGCTGGATTAAAATCAGTCGTGCTGACAGAGCCTTTTTTCTGATCTTTATAAATTGTTAAGCTTAAAGATTTGTCATGATTAAATTCTAAAGTTTCAACCGATCCTAAACGTACAGTGGTTGAAAGTCCCACCGCTTCACTTAAATACACTTCGGCGCTTGCACCAAGACGCTTTACATCTGCTAAAATCTGAGAAACCAATTCCTGATAGGCTAAGTGCTTTGTTTCAGCTCTCATTTTTCTGTCCCCCCAACTGTCATGGCATCGATTTTTAAGGTGGGTTGTCCAACACCCACGGGGACACTTTGCCCTTCTTTACCGCAGGTACCAACACCTTTATCTAATTGCAAATCATTGCCCACCATCGATACTTGCATTAGTACATCAGGGCCATTACCAATCAAGGTTGCCCCTTTCACAGGTTTTGTTACCTTACCCTTTTCAATTAAATAGGCTTCACTTGCACTAAACACAAATTTGCCAGAAGTGATATCTACTTGTCCGCCACCAAAATTAACAGCATATAAGCCCTTATCTACAGAAGCGATGATTTCTGCAGGATCGTTATCCCGGGGTTGCATATAAGTGTTTGTCATTCTTGGCATCGGAAGATGTGCATAAGATTCACGTCTTCCATTGCCGGTAGGCGCCGTATTCATTAGACGGGCATTTAATTTATCTTGCATATATCCCTTTAAAATACCATTTTCAATTAAAACAGTGCATTGCGAAGGCGTGCCTTCATCATCAATGTTAAGCGATCCTCGGCGACTGAATAAGGTACCATCATCCACGATTGTACATAAAGATGAGGCAACACGTTGATTGATGCGTCCCGTAAAGGCAGAACTGCCCTTACGATTAAAATCTCCTTCTAATCCATGGCCAATCGCTTCATGCAATAATACACCAGGCCAACCCGGGCCTAAAACAACGGGCATAATCCCAGCAGGTGCCGGGATGGCGCTTAAATTTAAAATGGCTTGTCGCACAGCTTCTTTTGTCAGTGATAATCCAAAATTGTTTTGCAGAAATTGTGTGTAGCCATTGCGACCACCGCCCCCACTGCTACCTTGTTCACGTCTGCCGTTTTCTTCAGCAATCACGCTGATGTTTAAGCGCACTAAGGGACGTACATCCGCAGAAAAAGTGCCATCACTGCCGACCACTAAAATCACATCATGTTTTGCACTTAAACTGACGATAACTTGTTGTACTCTGGGGTCTAAGCGTCTTGCTTCATCATCGAGACTTCGTAAAAAATTAATTTTATCAAGATCGCCCAAGGATTTTAAAGGATCCTCATCTGAATATAAAAGCGGCACATAAGTTTTTTTAGGTGCAAGTTGTATATGATGTTCACCTCCCCGATGGGCAATCGAGCTTGCCGCCCGCGCAGATTCTTCTAAAGCAGGCAACATAATATCATCGGAATAAGCAAAACCTGTTTTATCGTGGCTGAGGGCACGCACACCGACGCCATAATCGATACCATAGCCACCTTCTTTGATGATCCCATCTTCTAAGGTCCAAGCTTCATAGCGTCTATTCTTAAAATTAAGCTCTGCAAAAACGATTGTAGTTATTAAAATTTTTCCCAGTACATTTTCTATTTTCTTTTTAATTAATATGCGAGGCTTTAGTTAGGTTCGAAGTGGAATATTAA
>CAZCHZ010000165.1:0-4033 GCA_964498615.1 uncultured Legionellaceae bacterium
CATGTCGTTTTGGTGAGTCATAATCATTATGATCATATGGATTTATCAGCGCTTAAAAAATTAGAACGTAAATTTCATCCCGTATTTATTGTGCCCTTAGGTAACAGGCAATATTTGGAAAGAAAGCAAATTTCAAACATCATCGAATTAGATTGGTGGCAAAGCCATGTGTTGAATGATACGCAAACCATCACACTGATGCCTGCACAGCATTGGTCTATGCGGGGAATGAATGATGCAAATGTAGCATTGTGGGGTGGTTTTTGGATCCAATCAAGCTCAATGAAAATATATTTTGCAGGAGATACAGGGTATGGATCTCTTTTTAAGGAAATTCATCAAAGGCTAGGAGCGCCGGATATCAGTATTTTACCCATAGGATCGTACGAACCACGTTGGTTTATGAAGCCGCAACATCTGAATCCAGAAGAAGCGGTATTGGCCAGCCTTGATTTAAAAAGTCGTTTGAGTATTGCAACACATCATCAAACCTTTAGACTGTCGCATGAAGGGTTTTATGAGCCCAAAGAGGCTCTTGAAAAAGCGATGAAGTTGCATGGTATCAAAAAAGAAGCATTTCTAATTCCAGAAAATGGTGAAACTATTGTTTATAATATAGGCCCCGTTTTTCATGGTTGAGACCAATTTTCAACTTTGATGCCGGGTATGCGATGGAAATGATTATGATTATTTGTTACCAAGGTTAAATGATGACTCATAGCATGCGCAGCAATTAAAGTATCCATGATGCCAATATCATTACCTGTTGCTTTGAGTTTGGCTCGAATTTTACCATATAACCACGCGGATTCTTCATTAAAATCAAGGATGTTTAATATGGTAAATAATTCATCAGAATATTTTTCCAGTTTTTTTCTAAATGTGTCGTCTTGTGCGGACTCGATGCCCATTGCAATTTCAGTGACTGTAATGACGGAAATACAGACTTGTTCTTTTGCTAAACGTTGGAGGTTTTTCATAACCTTGTGATGAAGAGGGTGATTGGTTTTCATTAAATAACTTGTAATGTCTGTATCTAACATATACCGAATCATGAAAAGAGATCTTCCCTTGTGCTGTAATCTGGAGGAAGTCTCTTAAAATCAAATTCTTTAGGGCATTTCTCTAATACCTTCAATAAAGGTTCCCAGTCGTTATCTATCATCGGTTCTAAAATCACTTTATTACCCACTTTATGTATATACACTTTAGACATGCCAAGAAAACCAAACGATTTTGGCAGGCGCACAGCCTGGCTGCCTCCGCTTTTAAATAATTTTGCTATTTTCATTAAACACTCCATACCTAAGTATATACAAAAAGTATATACAAAATAGACACATAAAACAAGGGTCTTAACCTCTTTTAATACCCTAATGCCTTTAAACCTACATTTTTCGGCACAAAATTTAAGTCGTGCAACTAGAAAAGATCGGTATTAATAAGCATATACACCTATTTTTAGGCTTGTGTCAACAATACCTAACTTTTGAGGGTGATATTTTCTGCAAAACTTTTAAATTACTTTGGTTTTAGTAATCGCATCATATTGGCATCATTTTGTTCGGTCGCAATCATAAAGGCGGTTGCATTGTTTGTTTTATCTTTCAAGGTAGCATTGATACCTTGATGCAGTAATAATGTGGCGGTGACTTCATCGCCATTTTTAGCGGCAAAATGTAGGGCGCTAAAGCCTTCTTCATCTGTTTGATTAATATTCGCTTTTCTTGTTAATAATAATTCTACAACGGGTGTATGTTTAAATTGCGCTGCCACCAATAGGGGTGTGATATTTAAGGGCATTTTAGCATCCACTTGGGCACCCTTATCTAATAAAAATTTAGCAAGGTTTTCGCGACCATAAATGGCAGCAAAATGTAGCGGCGTTGCGCCAGTGGTTCTTTCTACAACATTGACATTGGCACCAGAATCAACCAACAAAGCCAATGCTTCTGGTTGATTGCTCATAATGGCACCATGCACAGGGTAAATACCATTTGCGAAAGGCTGGTTGACATTCATGCCGCCTTTTCCTATTAATTCTCGCATATCTTCAAGTTGTCCTGCTTTAATGGCATTTTCCAGCAAAGCTTCTCGTGAAAGCGCGGTTTCCGATAAAATGTCAGCATAGACAGGTAAAGAGCAGATAAGGACGGCAATAAACATGACAAGACTTGTCATATAGTTTGCGTTTTTCATGATGTCTCCAAAGGATGATGTTGTAAACGAATTGAACCTGGGAAAAAACGTTTTGCGGTAAGTGCGAAAAATTCTGTATAATCAGAAACATAAAAAACACGATCGCTACCTAAAGTTTCTTTATGTAACCCCGCTTTTTCTAGCTCAATTTTCAGAAGTTTTGCAGTAACATCAGCAGAATCAATAATATCCACTTTGTTTTGATAAAAGCCATGAATATGATGTTTCATTAAAGGATAATGCGTGCAACCTAAAATAAGTGCTTCAATGTCCTTCAAGCTTGGATGTGACAAATATTCAGACATAATGGTATGAGATACAGGGTTATCTACAAAGCCTTCTTCTATCAAAGGCACTAAAAGTGGGGTTGCTAAAGAAACAAATGCGATATTAGGATCAAAATCATGTAGTCGTTGTGCATACATATTAGATCGTACAGTTTGTTTTGTGCCAATCAAACCTATTTTTTTGTCTTTAAAGAAAAACCGGATATGTTCTATGACGGGGTCGATAACATTGATGACTTCGGCTTCATTGCCTACATATTTTTTCACTAATTCAAAAGCTGCAGTGGAAGCAGTATGACAAGCAATCACAATATATTTGCATTGATGCTGAAGGAGCACATCACAGATTTTCAAAGAATAATTTTGTATTGCGCTTAATGATTTGTCTCCCCAAGGCGTATGGGCAGTGTCTCCAAAGTAGACAATGTCTTCGTTCGGCAGGATATCTGTGATCGTTTTTGCAACGGTTAAACCACCAATGCCGCTGTCGAAAATACCAATAGGATTATTGCGTTTTTGCATGCAATCAGTGTATCAAAAGATCCTGATCGAAGCGAAGGTATTTATTAGTTGATCAACTGATTGATGGGGAATATAAGTCTTGAAGTCTTCTCGAGAAATAGGTAAACTCCAAGTTTAGATGACAGACTTAAATCACGGGTCTGTAATTATGGGGAGAAGGTCAATGAAACCGAATATACATCCAAAATTTGAAGATATCCAGGTTACCTGTACATGTGGCCACGTATTTACTGTGGGATCCGCACTATGTGCTCCTTTAAATCTCAATGTCTGTAATCAATGCCATCCTTTCTATACAGGTAAGCAAAAAGTCGTTGATACTGCAGGTCGCGTAAAACGTATGCAAGATAAATTTGGCTCGTTTTCGCTAAAAGATATGGGAACAAAAACCGCTGAAGAGAAAGGTAAGAAATAATATTTTATGTCTGAGGATGTAAAAAAAGCTGCCCTTGATTATCATGCCCAACCCTCTCCTGGGAAAGTCGCACTTCATATTAGCAAACCAACTGCAACTCCTGGCGATTTATCTCTGGCTTATACCCCTGGCGTAGCAGCCCCTGTGCGTGCTATCGCGGCCGATCCAGAAACTGCTTACCAATATACCTCCAAAGGCAATTTAGTGGCAGTGATTAGCGATGGTTCTGCCATCTTAGGCTTGGGCAATTTAGGTCCCTTAGCAAGCAAGCCAGTGATGGAAGGTAAGGCAGTCTTGTTTAAACGCTTCGCTAATGTCGATGTATTTGATATTGAAGTAGATGCCAAAAGCCCCGAAGCCTTTATCGAAACCGTTGTTGCAATTGCGCCAACCTTTGGTGGCATTAATTTAGAAGACATTAAAGGTCCTGAGTGCTTTGAAATAGAACAAGCCTTAGTTGAGCGCTTAAATATCCCAGTTTTTCATGATGATCAGCATGGGACTGCTGTGATTGTTGCGGCTGCATTATTAAATGCCTTGGAATTACAAGGGAAATCGCTAAAAGAGGCCAAAATTGTTTGCTTAGGCGCAGGGGCTGCTGGAATTGCTA
>CAZCHZ010000166.1:0-4002 GCA_964498615.1 uncultured Legionellaceae bacterium
ATTTTTCTCATTTCTGTTAAAAATTTCACTTTTTTCTTTATTCTCTTTTTCATCAATTTTCGGATCAGCTACTTGTGCGCTCATTGTGATTGGCTCCTATAATATTTAGGTAAAATCAATTTTAAAGTATTATATCATATTATTGTTCTAAGATGATATATATAAATGACTAACCGTGATACTACACCATTCGCATATTCTAATCATATCTTTTGTTTCTCAAACTTCGACTGTGATCTCAAGATAAGGGTACATACATTTCTTTGTTATAAAATTTTTGATAGCATGTCTTGTCCTAAATGGCTACAGCAATGGAGAGTTGACACATGCACAAATATTTAAATAGATATATTTTATTAATATGTATAACTTTTTTTCAGGTCGCTGGACTCGCATATGCAGATGCAGAGTGGTTTGAAGGGGATGATATAGCCTGTACAGGCTGTACTGCAGCACCATTACCTGTTCAAATTATTGTAGATCAACACCTCTCTCCAGTAACCGGCGCTTCTGCCTTCATTACTTTACTTCGAGGCTATCAAGCCCTAGATGATAACCTACTCCCCAGCACACAGGGGCAGTGCGATATTGCCATGATAGGTGGACGTTTTTTAAAATTCATCTTCGAGGGTGCACTTTTTTCCACCGCAACTGTTGCCCAACACGAATATTTTGGTCACGGCTGGCGTTTACGTGAATTTCATATTCATGCCAATTATCGTATTCGCCCCTATGATGGATTCACTTCATTTTCAGCAGCGCCTTTTAATAACTTAAGCCCCCTACAGCGAAATTCTGTTAATGTCGGTGGTATTGAAGCAACCACCATTTTGGCCAAGCAACTACGCAATTCTTTTTTAGAATCTTGTTGGATTGATGAACGCGCAGGCCATATGTATTTACTAAATAATTTTGATCAAACTTTCTATGTCTTGAGTACAAAACATGAAAATAATACTACTTCCGGAAACGACATCACTGCCTATATCAGTACCCTCAATAATTGGCATGGACAACAAGTACTAACCCATAATCAATTGAAAAAGAAAATTTATCTTGATTTTCTGGACCCTTACTTCTTCTATTCCCTTTATGGTATAGGCACTTATTTAATCAATGGAGATCCTGCTTTTGAGTATCCCATGTTATGTATTGGCGATTACAAATATCTGCCCGGACTTCGTATGGCACTTGCGCCTTACGGTCCTGAATATCAATTGATTAATTACATCAAAACAGCAGAGCACATCATACAAGCAACATTTCGTTACGGAAATACGGGCGGCAAACACTCATCAGGCTTAACCCTTGAAGCAACAAGACTGTTTACATCCGAGCTTTTAAACTTCGATGGCAGATTAGATCTCTGGCAGCAACCCAAACTCTTTACAGCAACGGCTGCACAAGCCAGTAGTAAAGCAGGTGCTGCTATGTCCCTGATAGCACGATATCAAGTTGCACAATGCTTTGATATATTTGCACAATTAGGATACAAAACAACAGGCTATATGCAAGGTGAATCCTTAAAACATAGTCCCATTGCAAGAATTGGTTTTCTCGCAAGGATTTAATAATTAGCCAAACCTTGATTTTAAAACAATCGAGATCAGGCCTATGTTTTGGTCCCCGTGCTCAAAAAGTCCTGAGTGCGATCCATCACATAGGGTTTATCTTTCATGGGCATCTTTAAAGGTTGGGCCTGTTCTGAAAAATCAAGCTTATCTAAAGCGATTGATCTCAATGTCATATCATTATAGGTTCGGTAATAAAACATTTTATTCGTTAAATCTTTAAATACCACCCACTGCGTCAATTCAGAAACATCTTTACCCTGAACCTTGGCACGCGCCAACCCTGTGAAGATATCCACATTATTAATAAAATGTTGAGCAAGATTCAAGGCTTCATCAATGGTTGCCGCCGGTTCTGTTACTCTTGAAAAAACGGCCATTTTTACAAAGCGCGAAGGTGGCGCAATATTGCCAGGTAAACCTTCCATCCCAGCACCTTGTCCTGTCGCTGGAAACACCAATCCTGCAAAGGTAACTGGATTTGGATTAAAAGGCGAAAGATTAATATAATTGCGTAAATTGACAAGATGCCAATCGTAAGTGGGCGAATTTGTCATAATCCCAATCTCATTATCAAACACATTCATTTTACCATTGACAAATTCAACAACAATGCCTTTGCCTGTCGCATCAAAAATCGAAGCATGTAAAGGAAATACTGTCTTACCCATGGACGGTAAAGTATCCTGAAATACAGTGATCGTTTGCAAAGCTCTTTTTACTTCATCTACACTTTCAAAATTCCCAAGCACCCAGGCTGGAAAATTAATATAAGAAACCGCTTGCTGATTTCTGGTGGCGGGGATACTTTGATATTGCGTTTCATTGGGTAAATAAAGATATTCAAAAGACAAACCTTTTTCATTCATCCCATCAATGGTAATGGGCTGATTCATGCCATCTGCATAGATAAATCCATATTTTGATTTCCAGGAAAGCGCAGGTTTTCCATCCGGCGTCTTGCCCACTATTTCTGTTCCTCGCGCTTGCGTGCGAATATTAGAATTAAAATCTTGTGCGAATTCCATGCTACGCGTCACCAGCACTGCACCGTCTTTGGATTTTATCCTAAAATCCGTGCAGGCCAAGGCCTCTAATGCCGCAAACAATCCAAATGTTAATACTAAGCCCCGAAGTATTCCCTTACTCATGATGCTCCCCCAGTGAAACCAAGATCTGAAATGAGTATAAACAACAAAGGGGTCTGACGCCAACCTATATTCGACATATTTCAGAATAGGTTGGCGTCAGACCCCAATGGTATTTTATTCTTCCAATATTTGTTCGACAGCAGCTTCTGTCTCATCCATAGATAAATTTTGTTCCAAGGCATTTTTGACAGGCTCTGTACTGTCTGCCGGATGCCATTCATCAGGTACAATGCCTTTGAGTTTTGCTAGCCAGGATTTGGGAATTAAACCTTGTAACCACGCAGCCATGGGCTGAAAACGAGGAATTAATGCTGATTGCTGCCATAGTTTATCCTTGGTCAAAGGTGTTGGATTAAGTAATAAAACAATCACGGCAACGACAAGTACCCCGCGTAAAAATCCAAACGCTGTGCCAATGACACGATCAGTTGCACCAAATTTTGTAAATCGAATTAAGCGTCCCAGCATATGACTTAAAATACCCCCTAAAATCAACACAGCTAAGACAAGCAAAATAGCCGCCAATCCCCATCTAAAGATGGGCGTTGAAATTCGCGTAAAATATTCTGAAACGGGTTCATAATAAACATAGGCAATTAAAATCGCGGCAACCCAAGTGACTAAAGACATGGATTCTCGGATAAATCCTCGAATAACCCCCATCAAGACAGACAATACCAACATGGTGATAATGCCATAATCCACCCAATTCGCATTGTGCCAATCAATATCAAACATATCCTATTTCTCCATTTGCCTTAGTGTACGAGAGAAACCACAGTCCTATGATTACCTAATTTGCTTAGCAAAGACGCTATGCGATTTTTAAGCTCTCGTCTATCCACAATCATATCCAAAATACCCTTTTCTAATAAAAACTCACTGCGTTGAAAGCCTGGGGGTAATGTTTCCCTCACGGTTTGCTCAATCACCTTAGGGCCTGCAAAACCAATGAGGGCATTGGGTTCACCAATATTGATATCTCCTAACATGGCAAGGCTAGCAGAAACCCCGCCTGTACAAGGATCTACCATCACTGAAATATAGGGTAGTCCAAAATCAGCCAATCTACCCAATGCAGCAGAGGTTTTGCCCATTTGCATCAGGGAAATTAAGGATTCTTGCATCCTGGCGCCACCACTTGTGGCAAAGCAAACCAGGGGGATTTTATGCGCAATAGCAGCGTTCACAGCCTGAACAAACTTTTCCCCAACCACTGCACCCATCGAGCCGCCAATAAATTTAAATTCGAATGCGCAAACGACAACAGAGATCCCATT
>CAZCHZ010000167.1:0-3976 GCA_964498615.1 uncultured Legionellaceae bacterium
TGCTTTATGCGCGTCATAATAAGCTTGAATGTCTGCTGCACTCGCTACAATTCCCGCCTGATAATCCTTAGATGCAAAACTAAAATAGCCAATATCTCTTGTTTGCGTGGCCAGCCCAACAATGGTTTCTAATTCATAGGGCAAACCAAAATCTGTTTGGACCAAGCTATGTTGCAATTGTGCAAGTAAAATTTCCTGGGTTAACTCTTCACGATATCCTGCATCTGTAAAAGCGCCCAATTTTAATACTTCTAAATAACGTTCTTTTGAAAATTTACCATCCACCTGAAATGCGGGTACCTGCAGCAAAGCATCCATGATCTGCTGATCTGCCACTCTAAATCCTAAACGTTTTACATCAGAAAGCACCGCCATGCGCTCAGCCAGAAAATGTCTGACCTGATCTTTTAGGTTTGCTAGATTAGCCGCTTCTCCCATCTGCTGATGAACATGCTGATAAAAAGTATCAACTGCCTGCCAAGAAATTTTTTCTCCGTTCACTTTGGCAGCAACCTTTGGGCCGCTTACAGAAAAATAATCGCTTATGCCCCAAGCCATAAAGGCCAATGCCATCAGAATGACGATAGTCCATGTCATCGGGCCCTGTATTCGTTGACGTATCATTTGCAGCATAATCTCATCTTCACATAAGTTGGCGGAGCGGACGGGACTCGAACCCGCGACCCTCGGCGTGACAGGCCGATATTCTAACCAACTGAACTACCGCTCCGAAATAAAATACAAAATACCTGGTGGGTGTTGAGGGACTCGAACCCGCGACCTCCGCCTTGTAAGGGCGATGCTCTACCAACTGAGCTAAACACCCAAGTTAACTTCTAGCCTCTTGCCGCAGCCGTCTGCAATTCTTTGGATTCTACAGCTTCTTTCAAATCCTTACCGGGTCTAAATTTGACCACCTGCTTTTCTGGGATTTCCAGCGTTTTCCCAGATCGTGGATCGCGCCCCGTACGCTTCTTTCGCAGTAATACATTAAAAGAACCAAAGCCAGGTATATTTACCTGTTCACCCAAGGTTAATCTCTGCATAATAATGTCTATCAGGGCATCTACGGTACGTCCTGTGTCCGCTTTCGATAAACCGGCAGATTCTGCGACTGCATCAATAAGTTGCGTCTTATTCACAAGTATCCCCTTCATATAAATTGGTAAAAAAATGACTCATCCATGAAATCGATATTTCTGGCGTCAGGCTATCGATGTTATACCAACATGTCTGGGGTCTCGTCAAATTTTTTCTGGTTGGGATCTGTAGTTAAACGTACGGGAACCAGGGGTTTTGGGGCAGTCAGAAGGCTTAGGTTGATTACCTCATCTATACAACGTACTGGATGAATATTAAGGCCTTTATAAACTTCTGGGGCGATTTCTTTAAGCTCTCGGCAATTCTCTTCTGGGATAATAACGTCATTAATGCCTGCCCGCCTTGCTGCCAGAAGTTTCTCTTTTAAGCCGCCAATGGGTAGGATCTGTCCACGTAAGGTGATTTCTCCGGTCATGGCCACATCTTTACGCACAGGGATTTGCGTGAGCATAGACACTAAAGCTACGCAAACAGCAATCCCAGCGCTTGGACCATCCTTGGGTGTTGCACCCTCGGGCAAATGAATATGGATGTCATATTTTTCATAAAAATCGTTTTCAATGCCAAGGCGATTCGCGCCATTGCGAACGACTGTCATGGCAGTTTGAATGGACTCTTGCATCACATCACCTAATTTCCCTGTGCAAGTAATCTTACCCTTACCAGGGACCATGACCGCTTCCACTGTGATGGTGTCTCCACCACTTTCGGTCCAGGCCAGACCCATCGCCTGACCCACCTGATCGCTTTCTTCCATCATGCCAAAACGATAGCGCGGGACACCTAAGTATCCTTCTAGTTTATCTCTGGTGATAATTATGGGCAGCTGCATTTTATCCACCAATACTGATTTCACCACTTTTCTGCAAAGTTTTGCAAATTCACGTTCTAAATTACGCACCCCAGATTCTCGCGTATAGTAACGAATAATGTCGAGTAGTGCATCATCACTCACTGAAAATTCATTTTTCTTTAATCCCGCATCTTTCATTTGTTTTGGAATTAAATACTGGGTAGCAATATGCATTTTTTCATCTTCTGTGTAACCTGCCAAGGTAATGACTTCCAATCTATCTAATAAAGGCGCAGGAATATTCAAAGAATTTGCGGTTGTGACAAACATCACATTGGATAAATCATAATCAACTTCTAAATAGTGATCATTAAACGTTTTGTTCTGCTCGGTATCTAATACCTCAAGCAGCGCTGAAGCAGGATCGCCACGATAATCCATGGCCATTTTATCAATTTCGTCTAGCAAAATTAAGGGATTAGTAACCTTTGCCTTGGCCATTTTTTGTAAAATTTTACCAGGTAAAGCACCAATGTAGGTTCGACGATGCCCTCTAATTTCCGATTCGTCTCGTACACCGCCTAAAGAAATACGCATAAATTTACGTTTTGAGGATCGGGCAATAGAGCGTGCTATAGACGTTTTCCCTGTTCCTGGAGGCCCTACTAAACATAAGATAGGCCCATTCATCTTTTTCACTCTTTGCAACACAGCGAGATGTTCTACAATTCTTTCTTTTACTTTTTCCAAGCCATAATGATCTTTGTTTAAAATATTTTGTGCAACCATCAAATCTGTTCTTAATTTCGTTGCTTTCGACCAAGGCAGGCTTAAGATCCAATCAACATAATTTCGAGAAACCGTTGCTTCCGCAGACAAAGGAGGCATCATTTTTAATTTATTAATTTCAAGTAACACTTTTTCTTTGGCTTCTGCAGACAAGCCCACCTTGGCAATTTTTTCTAGTAGGCCTGCAATTTCTGCATTGTTAGCGGCATCACTATTTAAATCACCGAGTTCCTTTTGAATGGCATGAATTTTCTCTGTCAAATAATACTCACGATGTTTTTTTTCGATTTGTTGTTTTACTTTATCATTAATCTTCTTTTCTTCAAGCAAAAGTTCTATCGTGAGTTGTATCAATGCCATCAGTTTTTCACAGCGTTGTTGGAAATTTTCAATTTCCAAAATGGTTTGCTTATCTGCAATTTTTAAGGGCATATGGGCTGCAATGGTATCCACCAATTTCACAGGATCATCAATCCCTGCTAATCCTGTCAATACATCAGGTGAAAATTTCTTATCTAACTTGGCAAAGTTCTCAAATTGGGTACGCAAACTACGCAATTCAGCGCCCCAAGCATAGCCTTGATCAAATTGCGTTTCTAAGATATCCACCTTGGCTAAAAAGAAGGGATCGAGTGATTCAAACTCAACAATACGCGCCCGAGTATTGCCTTCCACCAATACTTTCAAGGTGCCATCAGGCAATTTTAACATCTGTAAAATCGTCGCCAAAGTGCCTATTTTATATAAATCTTGGGGTTTTGGGCTTTCTTCAATGGCTTCTTGTTGAGAAACAAGCAACACTTGACGGGTTTCCTGCAGCGCAAAATCTAATGCTTGAATAGATTTTCCCCGCCCCACAAACAAAGGGACTACCATGTGGGGATAAACCACAACATCTCTTAAAGGTAATACTGGCACTAAAAGGCTCATGTTAAGCCCCCTCGTTTTTACGCCTTGCCGTTTTATCAGACTCAAAAATTAAAAGTGGCTCTGAATCTCCATTGACAACAGATTCGTCAATAACCACTTTCGTCACATCTTCTAAGGAAGGCAGTTCATACATAGTATCTAATAACACACGCTCCAAAATAGTGCGCAAACCTCTGGCACCTGTTTTACGTGCCATGGCTTTTTCAGCAACTTTTTTCAAAGCACCTTCTCTAAATTCAATTTCAACGCCTTCCATTTCAAATAATTTACGATATTGTTTAGTTAAAGCATTCTTAGGTTCTACTAAGATGCTGACTAAAGCGTTTTCATCAAGTTCTTCAAGCGTTGCTACAATGGGTAGAC
>CAZCHZ010000168.1:0-3961 GCA_964498615.1 uncultured Legionellaceae bacterium
TTTTTAGTCCTTTACATATGACCCTCACAACGCTCACATTTCAAGGATTAATACACACTACCAAACCTGGTCACCAGAACACCCGTGGTAGAAAAGGTGCATACAGTCCTTGTCATAGTTATTCGCAAGGTTATTACGCAGTTGCCCCTGCAGGCGGAATAAATTCTTCTGTACGCGACATGGCAGAATTCCTAAAAGCACAAATGGGCGGTTACCCAGAGGTGATCCCACAATATGCGTTGGTACAAAATCACACACCTGTTGTTTCTACGAAAAATACCTTAAGCGCTAGCCGTGTTAAAAACCCTTCTTATGGATTAGGTTGGAGAATCTTAGAATTTGATGATAATAAATTAGTATTTCATGGCGGCTGGTTAAGGGGCTTTACCAATTTTATGGCTTTTATGCCAGAACATAAACTTGGTATTGTTATATTGCATAACGCTGAAACAAAATTTTCTTCAAAAACTGTGGTGAAATTTTTTGAAACGGCCCTTGGGCTCCCCGAAACCAAGGAGGCTCCTGTCAAAAAACCAAAAGCATCCAAGGCCAAAAAAGCAAAAGCTAAAAGCAAGGCCAAAGTTGCAAAAGCCAAAATAGTCAAAACAGCGAAAATTGCTAAAAAACCCAAAATTGCGAAAATAGCGAAGACAACCAAAAAAGCGTAGGTTTCTCAAAAAGCCAAAATAAAAAATAAAAACAATGGAAACAATTCGCCCCCTTCGAGGGGGGCCGACGCCGAAGGCGACGGGGGGGTGTTGGATATCATCACCGTTTTAATTTTAAAATCTTATATGAACATCTTAGAATATTATGTATTAAATATTTTAAAACGTGAAGATATTTCAAGACTCTGATATGCACTCTATTAAAAATTAAGGGACATTCTTTTGCTAACACCCCCCCGCCGCCTTCGGCGTCGGCCCCCCTCGAAGGGGGCGAATTGCTTTGAGATCTTTAGTTTTTCATTACACGCCAAAAAAAGATCGACGTGGTTTGGGCTCCTCCTCTGAAGGAACAACCGGTGCTTTATCCGCTGCAGCAGCATCCGCAACTCTCTTTTGCATCTTTAATTGAATTCCATACACTTCATTACTTCGATAATGAAATGCGCTATATTGAATTGTTTGAAGCTGATCAACCGCTGTGACAATCTTTTCGCCTTCCTTTCGCGTCAAGCTGAGATCTAAACGAGGACATTCAGCTAAAAGCTTTAAAATCTCCATGCTGCCTGGTTATTGTCAATTAAAAAAGCTTTATTTTACTTATGATCTAACGCATATTGATATAAAAATCGTTTAGATACACCTGTTATTTCAACACATAGTTTCACGGCTTGTGCCAAAGGTAATTCGGCCAATAAGATGTTGAGAATACGCTCCGCCTCTGCTATATGTTCATTGTCAGCTTTAATAGCATGCCCTGCAACCAATAAAACAATTTCGCCTTTGGATTGATTGCTATCCGCCATCAACCAAGATAAAAGTCCTGATAAGGTATCTCGTTTGATAGTTTCAAATGTCTTGGTTAATTCCCGAGCAAAAACGGCCTCACGTTCGCCTCCAAAGGAGGCTACTAAATCTTCAAGCGTTTCTTGAATGCGATGTGGCGCTTCATAGAATATTAAGGTTCTTGTTTCTTGACACAATTTTTCTAAGACTTTTCGGCGGGCACTTGCTTTGGCGGGTAGAAAACCTTCAAAACAAAAGCGGGATGGCAAACCCGAAACCGATAAGGCAGCCACCAAGGCTGATGCACCGGGAATAGGAATCACAGGAATATGTAATGCTTGTGCAGAACGTACAAAATGATAACCCGGATCGCTTATTAAGGGTGTGCCCGCATCGGAAATAAGCGCGCAAGATTCGCCTGCTAAAACACGTTTTAATATCGTTTCGCTTGCTTGTTGTTCATTATGATCGTGTAGCGCAAAGAGCGGCTTTTCAATGCCAAAATGGGTTAATAGTAGGCGACTATGACGGGTATCTTCTGCCAGAATAAAATCAACGTTTTTTAAGGTCTCGACTGCACGGAAAGTAATATCTGCTAAATTACCGATGGGCGTTGCAACAATGTATATGCTAGCCTTTAAGATAATTTCTGACGTTTCCGAGAACAGGGATGATGATCTTTAGCAGCATTACGTTTCTTATGAGCAAGATAAGCATATAATGCCCGCTGCTTGGTTTGCTGCGCTGATGGACTATTTTGATCTTGCGATAACAGTTCTGTTTGATGTGTTAATTCAGCCCTTAACTGTTGTTGATCAACCTTAAGTTTGCGAACCCTATGCAGGGCTTGTGTCGATAGGTTTTCTTGGAGTGCTGGCTGGGTGGTGTTCTCTAAAAGGATATGCGCTAAAGTATTTGCATTATTTGATTGTGAACGTTGGGCTTGCCTTGCCATGTCGGCACATCTTGTTAATTCTTCTTGCACCAATTGCAATCTATTGGATAAATCATTATGTTTTTTGGCATTTTCTGTATCAGTATCAACAATATTATTCACTATCATCGTCATATAAATCCCCTTTCGTTCACCCTCTTAATTGGGCTTTGAAGTATCCAGGTTATCAAGGTAGGGCTATGTTTGTCAAGCAAATCAGGCCAAACTGTGAAATTACACCTTCTATAAGGTCAGATTTTTTGTAGTTGACTTACACCTTTCAAATCCGAGAAGATAAATGATGCAAATTTTGAAGTTTCTAGCTCCGAAAGCATTGCTCGGTCTTAGCCTAGGGTTATGCCTTGTTTTACAGGGTTGCTCTGGTGGATTCGGCGCCCTCTCCTCCTATGGTCAAAAACCAGCACCTGGGCTTGGTGGAAGGAAAATCGGACTACTCTTGCCCGACCATGGACCACATGCGCATGTCGCTAAGAGTATTCGTGATGGATTTCTAGCAGCCTATTATACAAATTTGCAATCGCATCCCCAAGATCAAAGTGTGAAATTTTATGATACCAGTAATTTAGAAGCTTCCTATCGTAGAGCAATAGAAGAAAATGTTAGCCTTATTGTGGGCCCTTTGACAAAACAAGAAGTAGAAAATCTCATCAAGTTGAAAGTGAATATTCCGGTGCTTGCCTTAAATACCATTCCTAGCGCACGTCCACCGGTGGAATTATATCAATTCGGATTAATCCCTGAAAATGAAATAGCAGCCCTTGCTGAACATGCCAGACAAAAAGGACAAAGACGCGCCCTTATCGTCGCACCTAAAAATGAATGGGGCCATAGAATGGCAGAAGCGTTTGGCAAGGCTTGGCATTATTTAGATGGTGTAACTGTGGAAACCGTATTGTTTACACAAGCCGAACCTCTTGCAGACACTATCCAGAATGCACTGCATTTTCAAAATGACAATCGTCGCCAGGATATTGATATGATTTTTCTTGCAGCAGGTATGGGTGGGGGAACCGGAACAGGAGCAGCACCAGTTATCGCCGAAGTAGCCAAAGAAGTTGGGGCACTTACTATCGGTGTTGTTACCAAACCATTTACCTTTGAAGGAACCCGTCGGATGGTTCAAGCAGAAGATGGTATTGATAACATGAAAGATAAAGTCGATACACTCATCGTTATTCCAAATCAACGAATACTCGATGTCGTGGATAAAAAACTTTCTCTTTTGGAGGCATTTAAAGTAGCAGATAGTGTGCTTTCTCAAGGCGTACAAGGAATTTCTGACATGATTACGCTTCCGGGTCTTATCAACGTGGATTTTGCTGATGTAAAAAGTATTATGATGAACGCAGGTTCAGCACTGATGGGTATAGGTGTTGGGGTAGGAGAAAATAGAGCTATGACAGCAGCTAGAGCTGCTATCGCTTCGCCACTATTGGAGATTTCAATGGAAGGTGCCCGAGGCGTGTTATTTAATATCATCGGTGGTCTTGATTTGACGATGACAGAGGTCGATGAAGCAGCCAAAATCATTTCAGCAGCTGCTGATCCGGATGCA
>CAZCHZ010000169.1:0-3923 GCA_964498615.1 uncultured Legionellaceae bacterium
CGCTTCCTTGCCAAGGAAGAGGCCAGGGGTTTAAGTCCCCTCACCCGCACCAAATGAGACTCTAACCTTAGCTCCCTTGATCGGGAGCTTTTTATTTATTGATCGCGCAGGGGGTTTCAACATTAGTCCGACTAACTAGACCTAACAAGACAAAATGTGCACTTTTCATGATTGAAATTAAGGTTATAACCTGCTGGTTGCGTTATACTACACCAGAAGGTTGAGCACATGTCATTACCCATCGAGAAAGTTGAAGAGCATAAGTACAAGTCCTGGAAAGATGGATCTAATCTCGGCACAGCCCAATTTAACCAGATCAATATTATATTTGGGCATAACGGCGCAGGTAAAAGCGCACTTGCAAGCGGCATAGCTAAAAAGTATCTAGAAAAAGCCGACAAAGATACGACCCGGTTTTTTAGTGCAAAGTATGTAGATAGTACTTTGTTGCTTGAAGACAAGTCTGGTATTCGTGGAGTTGTATCTAATTTTGGCGAAAAAGACGTAAATATAGAAAAGAAAATCGAGGCAAACAACTTAAAAATTGGCAAACTTATAGATGAAGCTGATAAGAAAACGAGGGCAATTCAGCATATAACTGCTGAAACAGAAGAACAAATCAAAGAAGTTGTTAAACGGCGGAAAGACAAGAATAGAAAAATAAATAATAAACCAGAAGGTAAGACTATTCAGGAAAAGGTCGCCCTATGGGTCAAGGACTATGACGATGCATTAAAATCCTTTCCTGACGAAGACTACAACTTGATGACGGGGAACGTTGACTTTTCTGCCGAGAGTGAGCAGATTAATCTTTTAGATTTTCCAGTGCCGTCCCCGTTAGGCGCGGACACCTATCAAAGGCTTTCAGATATCCAAACTAGCGAATACAAAAACTTTGACATTCCAGAAAACGAAGTTGTTAATTGGATTGAGGCAGGCGCGCATATTCATGAAGGGAAGAAAAAGTGTGAATTTTGTGGATCAGAAATCGACCTCGTTTCTATTAAAAAACGCCTAGATGCATATCTTAATAATGAAAAACGTAAAGCAATTGTGGACTTAGAAAGTATCAAAAAAGCGCTCGAAGAGATTTTGAATGTCGATAAATTATTAGTCGATAATCAAACAACATACGCAAAAGTACTGTTATTAAAAGAGGGCCAGGTTGATTTCAAAAATCTATCAAGTGACATCAAAGCCCTAACAAAGATTATTACTGAGTCCATTGATAGAAAAATCAAAAACATGAGCGCTACTTTTAAAATAGATTCAAAAATTCTGCCTAATGCAGTGCGGCATACTGACGATGCTCTTAAGACCTTGGAGGATGCTAAGAAAAAAAGCGCTCAAAATTTGATGGAAAAGATAAATCGCCTTGAGCTTCTTGTTAAGGGTGCAATCGGTTTAGAAATAAAAAAAGCTAGCTTGATTAGTAATAATCTGAAGAAGCTTGATGCTCATGAGGAAGATATTAAAGATCTGACTATCAATAAGACAAAACTTGAGAACAGCAATGTCCGATTGCGTGAACAAAAATCAGATCTAGCTGATTTTGCAGCATATCTCAACACAATGCTAAAAGATCTCGGCTTGAACTTTGAGCTTTCACCAAGCGGTAAGATATATGTGCTGAAACATACAGATGGACCAGTATTAAAGCTTGACGATATCAGTGACGGAGAGAGAAACCTGCTTTCACTAATTTACTTCTATTATGAGATGCTGAGCGGTTCATCAGGTGTCCTTAAAGACACCATTAAGCTAATTATTATTGATGATCCAATATCAAGTCTAGATGACAACAATAAGTTTTACATTAGTGAGCTAGTTCGCTCTATTCTTGACCAAAGAGTTACACAGGTTTTTGCGTTTACCCATTCGTGGGACGATTTTTATAATTTAGCATACGGACGTCAGGACGATAAGACCTCACTGTTCGAAGTAAAAAAAGATTCGAGCTCTAGCAATATCTATCCGATTAGCAATAAGCGACTACTGAAGCCTTACATAATGCTCTACAGAGAAGTTGATAGCTTTCAGGAAAAGAATGTGGTTGACATCACAGACAATGAAGCTCTGCACATGCCAAATACAATGCGCCGTGTTCTTGAAGAATACGTAAAATTTCATGTCGATGCCGATTTCGCAACTGCGTCCAAGACGGGTGATATATGCAAGGCGCTATTTAAACAAGAAAAAGCTAGCTTGTCACAAACGAAGAAGCAGAAACTCAGCCAGCTCTTAGCAATCTGTAACATCCTCTCTCACAAGGCAAACCATCCTAAAAATCCATCAGAAATACACGAATCTGCAAAATTTTTAATTAATACAATCAAGCAGCACGATACTTTCCATCATTACAAAATGAAAGGTGATTAATCATATTTTGCTCGTTTGCTAATGTTCTGCAGATACTAAAGTTATAACCTCATCAACTACGCTACACCAAGCATATGCATAATGATCTCTCTAAAATTGACTTCCTCCTTTCTGCTCATGCTTGCCTTTTTAAGTGATTTAAGCTATTCATAATGTATGCCTGAAAATAGCCAGTTTGATAACGAGCCGCTCGCCGAAATCGAACCTCAACCAGAGAGAGAATTAGGCAGGGTGTCCTGTGCACTTATGGGATTAGGCTGGGGTGTAGCGACATACGAGGGAGGTGTTGCGCTAACGAATTTCGTTCTTCACAATGCTTCTACAGGTGACTATTCCCTGAAAAACCAACTCATCGGACTCGGCATATTTGGAATAGGCGGCGCTACACTCATGGGAAGATTTATTCACTCAAAAGTTAATGGTCCAGAATAAATTAAATATGCTCAAGGAGACTTATGGAAATTGAACATGTAGAATATAGCCCTCTAGCAGATGGTAGCGTACTTGCATCCGTAGAAATAGTGCCGACTCAAGATGGTGGAATATTTGTATCTAGCCCTTTTGATGGCGTACGAGCAGTTGGAAACCGCGCTCTTATCCACGGCATTACTGATATGGACCACCTGAAGCAAATTAAGGCCGGAAACAAAGACGTGCTTGGACGTTATGTTCAGTTAGACGTAGAGATGCCGGGCAGTTTCAAGTTTGCTGACTGCCATGTATTTATAGAAACTTCTTACTCTAGCTATCATAGTGCGGGTCAAAGTATACAAGAATTTGCGCCTATTGTAGCTGAAGTAGAAGCAGCTGCTTAGGCAAATCTTTTAAGATATAGCATCACTTGACAAATATATATAAAACGCTATAATATTGAATATCATGTCTGAGACCGCCGGAGCTTCTGCCACTAATCCTATGGATGACGCCGTTGAATTGGCTCATGTATTGAACCAATCAATGGATCTTACTTTGACTAGAAGCTGGCCATCTATCAGAAAAGCAGACAGTATGTTTCTTGATATGGCCGATATATCAGAAGCCCACCGAGTCTGGGTGCCAATTTTTGACGGCGAGTTTAGAGCCCTCAGAAAGCCTGAGCCATATCAGGAGCTTTTTAACCTGGCTAATGATGTGTCTCGTTATCCTCGACGCATAAATCATGGTGAACACTCGGTCGTCGCTGCTCAAAGAGCAAATCATGAGTTGCAAGAGAAGTTACATGAAGCAATTGGCTCACTCATTGGGTTTCAGGCTGTAGAAGCACCGGTTGCTGAAACCTCGTAAATCCCATATCTTACTTAGAATTGAACAGATACACATAAGAGTATAATTTTTAACTTTTAAATATTGTAAAATCTGCCAGACTATCTAATGAGGAGTTGATATTCTTATGCGGAAAATCGTTGACCTAGTTTTTGTTACTCTTGACGGGGTTATGCAGGCGCCGGGCGGGCCGGAAGAGGATCCTTCAGAGGATTTTGAGTTTGGTGGTTGGCAGGCTCCATATGCTCCCGGCAATAAGGTGAACGAACTAATGAAGACTC
>CAZCHZ010000170.1:0-3922 GCA_964498615.1 uncultured Legionellaceae bacterium
GTTGCTGCAGGCTTGTTGAATGCCCTGGAATTACAAGGTAAGCATTTACCTGAAGTGAAAATTGTCTGTCTTGGCGCAGGAGCTGCGGGCATTGCGTCTATGCGTCTTTTAGTCGCTTTGGGTGTGCATCGCGAAAATATTATGATGATCGATAAGCAGGGTGTTATCCATGTTGGGCGTAAAGATTTAAACCCTTATAAATTCGCTTTTGCGCTCGATACAAACAAGCGTACTTTAGCAGAAGCCATGAAGGGTGCAGATGTTTTTGTTGGGGTTTCAGGCGCCAATTTAATTTCCGCAGACATGCTGGCTTCTATGAATAAAAATCCCGTTGTTTTTGCTTTATCTAACCCAGATCCTGAAATTAGCCCAAGTGTTGCACATCAAGTGAGAACCGATTTAATTATGGCGACGGGTAGAAGTGATTATCCAAATCAAGTAAATAATGTGTTATGTTTTCCTTTCTTATTTCGGGGCGCTTTAGATGTTCGTGCGCGTTGTATTAATCAGGAAATGTTAATTGCCGCTGTTCATGGCATTCGTCAAATTGCTAAAGAACCCATTCATGAAGATGTATTTAAAGTTTACCAATATAAAACGGGCTTGAAGTTTGGTCCGCAATATATTATACCGACACCGCTTGATCCGCGCTTAATTTTGCGCGTGCCGCCCATGGTTGCAAAAGCAGCGATTGACAGTGGTGTAGCTTTGAAAAAATATCCAAGTCACTACCCACCTTTGCAAGAAATGTTTGAAACGGTTATTCATTAGAACCGCATAGAAGAGGAACTTTCATGGCAAGACCGAAAATTGCGCTCATCGGCTCTGGGAATATCGGCGGAACACTTGCCTATTTAATTTTACTGCGTGCCTTAGGCGATGTTGTTTTATTTGATCTTCTCGAAGGTACGCCTCAGGGTAAGGCTTTAGATATCGGGCAATGTGGGCCCTTGGCTTACACAGATATCTCTCTTTTGGGCACAAATGATTATAAAGATATTAAAGATGCCGATGTTGTCATTGTTACCGCAGGGATCCCACGCAAACCAGGCATGAGTCGTGATGAGTTATTAGGGACTAATGCTAAAGTCATGAAAACAGCAGGCGAAGCCATTCACGCTTATTGTCCAAATGCTTTTGTGATTTGTGTGACAAATCCCTTGGATGTCATGGTGGGGGTATTACAACGTTTTTCAAAAATGCCTGATCATAAAATTGTCGGTATGGCAGGTGTCTTAGATTCAGCACGTTTTGCGTATTTTTTAGCAGCAGAATTTAAGGTGTCTGTTCAAGATGTGGATGCTTATGTATTAGGCGGACATGGCGATAGCATGGTGCCTTTAACAGGCATGACAACCGTAGCAGGTGTCAGTCTTGATCTTTTAGTCAAGCAAGGCCGTCTTTCTGCCGATCGCTTAAAATCCATTGTCGATAGAACGCGCAATGGGGGTGGAGAAATTGTGAACTTGCTTAAAACGGGCTCTGCGTTTTATGCCCCAGCCATGTCTGCATTATCAATGGCAGAATGTTATTTGCGTGATAAAAAACGTGTACTGCCCTGCGCTGCCAAATTAAAACCTGGTCAATATGGCGTGAAAGAACCTTTATTTGTAGGCGTCCCCGCCAAGATTGGTAAAAATGGTGTGGAAGAAATCATTGAAGTCTCTTTGACAGACGCTGAGAAAACGAATTTAGAATTATCTATAAAAACTGTACGCGAACTGAATGCCGCGGTTGATAAAATTTCTTTATAGGCGCAACGAAATTAAGATTTTAATGACTCGATGATAACAGTATAGGAGAATGACATGTCTATGACGTCTGATATTCTTGTTGAGGATCTTAATCAACAAGTTACTTTAAGGCTAATAAAATATTTTATTGCCGATATGCAAGAGTTAATAGAAGATGCTGAATCGCATACGCAGAATATTGCCAAAGTAGTTCCGCAGCTAAAATTGTTAAAAAAGGATGAAAATAAATCGTTTACTGAAACTTTGGAACAAATTGCTTTATGGCATGAAAAGACGATAGGTGAACCCAGTTCTTATCAGCGTGGAGTGGCGTTGTTTGCAAAGGGAAAACTTTATCTTGCATGTCAATTTTTAGAGAAAATTAAGAAAAAATATCATCGTGTGTTTACGGAAAGTAATTTTGAGGCCCCTGAACTTTTAGATTTATTAGAAGAATTAAATAAATTTTCAAGTGAATATGAAAAGAATGTTTTTTATTTTGAAAAATCACTGGATAATCTTTTTGCTGAACTCACTGGGCCTTTGGCAGAGCAAATTGAAAAACAAGCAAGCTTGGCCGACCTGCGTTTAAAACAAGGTAGTGAATTAGATGAAGGCTTAACAAAAGTAATAGTTGAGCGATTTCTGGTTTTTATAGAAAATCTTAAGATTAAAGTAATAAATGCGATAGCTTTTTGTATCGATATGTCTGGACGTACTCAAGGTTATGTGCCTCAGGTTGCATTCAGAGATAAAGACGCGATTTTAAAATTTTATTCTGAAAATCAAGCGTTACATGCTGCTGTATTGAGATTTTCAAGCATGACAGATATTGTGCCGCTATTTACAAAGTTACAGGCAACGTTTTCTGCGTATGTTCAGGCTGCTGTCAACGTTGATATTGGTTTACCACTTGGTGTAAAAAGAATTAGCTATATAACACAAGCATTAGATAAAGCACTCTTTTTTAACCCTGGGTTTTGTATGGGGGGTGGACGTGCCTTAGCAGAAAAGAGAATGGAAGCAGGATTTCAGTATTCAGAAAGTCAGGATAATCGAAAAGCCGTATTTACGCGCTATCAGGATCTGCATGATTTTTCGGTTTCAGCGCGGATGTATCATTTGCATACTAATCAGGGTAATTTGACAAAGTTAAACGACAGTGGGAATCATATATACATTAAAATGGCTGAATGCACATCTACAAACAATTTTAAAAATGGAGATGGGTCTGTTAATGTAGACGCATTGCAAGTCTTTATTCAATCACTTGTTGGTGCAGTTGCCAAGTCTGCTGCAGCGTATCTTGCTCTCCAAGATTATGCACCACTGATACAGATTGCTTTGAGCAATACTTTGCCCAATGATTCTAGTCATGCGATTGAATTCGAGGTTTTTAAAGTCAATGAAAAAACGCTATATGTTTTACATGATACTAATGTGGGGAAATTTGAAAGCGGTTCATTAGAAGGGATGATTAAACTGTTATGTAGTTTATTTTTGAGTAATGGTGATGTATATTTGAATTATAATATTTATCAAGTTTGCGTTTTGGAACCGAAACAGCGCAATTATTCCAATAGCATAATGTATTTGTATCAAGCTTATGAAAATGGGGGCTTAGCCACTAAATTAAAAGTTCAAATGAATGCGGCGCATACCGAATTTCAAGATAATGTTATGCGATTGCGTGTGGCAAAAGCATGGCGGTCTCAAAAAGTTTCTGAGCCGATCTCTACTTGTCAAGAAATGTTAGATGCATATCATCAGATCAAGCAACCTCGGGGTTGTGATCATCAATGGGCGGCTTTCACGTATGTTATGCTTTGTGGTGAATATGAAGATATTGCTCCGGTTTTATCATTTGAATATTGTAATAAAGCTGTTGAGCTGATAAAAATGTATAAAACCAAAAAAACAGCGACTGAATGGCAGGGATTAGAAGCGCTATGTTATATATCAATTGGTTTGAGTGGAAAAAATATCAACGATAATCATACAATGCAGATCAAAGATTTTGAACATCTCCATAAGGGTGTTAAATTGGCCCAAGAAATTATCACAAATACAAAAGACTTGAGTGAATCAGAAGAAATGCAAGCGTTCAAAAAACAACTTGACGAAGCTCATGAGTGGTTGGATAATGCTAACGAAATAAATAATGCAACTATATAAAATAAAAAAAAATA
>CAZCHZ010000171.1:0-3906 GCA_964498615.1 uncultured Legionellaceae bacterium
GCTAGTTTACCTATTCGATGGGCCCTTGTCATCTGCTAAAATCCGATGATAGACCTCTTACACACAGGTTATTATTTTTTGGGTCCACAAGCTCCCAACCATTTACCTATAGCATTTTTATGTGGATTCAAATCTTCGGGTTTTTTTACCCATTGTGGTAAATCAACCCATTTTATTATTCCTTGCTTCTTTAATTCTCCAGGAATACGCATTAATGTTCTTTCCTCACTTTCTTGTTTTGAATTTACCGCATAAGTAATAAATCGTGCCACTGCATCGGGAGACACTGCCCACCAACTTGAAACAATATCCCAAGCCGCCAAGTTATTAGCCTCGCCTGCATTTAAAAGATGATATACTAATCCGCTGCAGCTTTGACCGCCATCATTGTTAAGCCAATTAAATATATTTTGGCCCATCGCACTCCACTTTAATGCATCGGGGTGATGTGAAGAACGGTAATTTCGGAATGCCATGTTAATTTTTACGGCACTTAAAGTGTTCAATACCACAATAACATCCGGCGCTTTTTTTATTTTTTGACTTTCTAAATATTGGAGAATTTCATCAATATCTTTTGCATGTGCTTGATTGAATTGCAGCACGAAATCTAAATTTCCAACTTCTGATCTCTCAAAATTCGTAATTTTAGCCAATTTCAATACTTGTAATCGTTGGGGTTTATCTAAATGACCCCAAGATTCTAAAATGATATCAGTCTTAGCGTTATTAATGAAAACGCCATTTACCTGACCAAAGAGTCCCCTAAACATCCCCACATCTTTCACAGGCCATAAGCTTGCATAATGTTTTTTAGTTTGCAGACTAGCGTGCCCAACATCCCCCTTCCCAGTAAGGGCTTCATGTGCTGTGATAAATTTACCTTTATCATCTTTCGGAAGCCAAACTCTTACAATGACCCAGTTATCTTGGTATCTGTCATAGGCATTTAACATATTCTTAAAGTCCTCGTGCCAATACGCTAATCATTCTACCTGCATGTACTAAGGAGATCTATCATCGGATTTTAGCCTAGGGACGACCGTAAATTCAGTTGACTTTATATAATGACCGTATGAGATACTATTACATATTAATTTTAAGGAGCATTCGTATGAGTACACCACGCCCAATGATACCTGGCTTCCAAGCTATAGCTGGCCTATCCGTTAGCCAAGCAGGACAATTCCCCGAAATAAAAGAAAATAAAGAACTAGCCTACCAAAATGCCAAAAGAAAAGAAGAAAAAAACCCTGCCGTCAATGAATGTGTCAAGGCTTATTACAAAGCTATGGACGATTACATCGCACAAGAAAAAGGAAGAGATCCCAATCTCACTTTCGATGATATCATAGCCTCAGATGGCGCAAAAAAAATTATTGCTGAACACAACAAAGAAAAAACAAGCGGTAATGCGAAAATTACGCTGTTCATCAACGATAATGGCGTGATATCCGCGAGGATGTTTACGTCTACAAGCACATCCACCAGCAACGTTACTTCCACTAGCACTAGTAAAACCAGTTTTAAAGTCAAACTTTTTTAAAGCTAAGCTAAAATATCATAATCCGGAAGGCTAACACCCCTGACTTGCGGGGTATTATTTGTCTGGATGCCAGCTTTCGCTGGCATGACAACTCTAATTGCCCCCTTACAGCGGAATAGCGCTGGGTTGTCCTCCCACTTCGGAATCATCTCGCGTTCTATCTGCAACAGGCGTATCGATAGATTTGGCCACAAGTCTGCCTAAGTTTCGAACGGCTAACAACCATAGGCCTAAGACAATTAAGAAGATGATCCCAACATAAGGTACGGTAAGGGCTAAATCGCCACAGACTAATAACAACATTTGAATGATAAACGAACCACCTGATTTGCCAAATCGTGATGCAATGCCATCAACCACTGCTTTACCTTTGCGTTGTTCCTCGGGTGCTAGAGGAATAAACGCAATTTCTTTGGTTTCATCAAATACTGTGTATTTTGCAGCTCGACATAGACACATTTGTGCAGAACCAAAAACCAAGACCAGGGTGTAAATGGGAATATGGAAGATGGAATAAAGCAGATCTGATAGCCAGAGACTTTTCTCGAAAATCATGCATCCAAAAAACCCTGCCCCCATCACGAGCAAAATGATGGGTGTGATAAAGGCAGTGACAGTCCATCCATAACGCCGAATCACATTACCAGAAAGAACAAACCCAGACAATGTCGCAAATATCCCCGTGATTGAAGCTATCTGGTTAATATAACCATTAAAATCATTAGGATCTGGGTATCGTTGATGAATTTGATGTGTCCATAATAAATCAGACATGTGATAGATGATATTGTAGGCGACAACTAGAATTGCGATGTACAGCATATAACGTGATTTGGCGAGATACAGAAAACATTCTGAAAGTGATATTTTTTTGGATTTGTCACGTTGAATTTGATCCTGATTGACTATCTTATCGCTACCGACATTAATAATGCGTTTATTCACCCATCTAAAAAGCAGAATAATAGCAGTGCCCACAATTAACACAACACTCAATTGTAATTTGAGGGTTTGCTCCCAACTGTCGGTTACCATGAGTACCTGCGCAGATTGTCCTGAAAATATCCCAGAAAAATTTACACCTATTGCAAAAATGGCATAAAACCGCTTGGCCTCATCCACCGTGGTGACTTCGTTTGCAAAGCCCCAAAATAGCATAGAGAGCACAACGGCACTCCACATCTCAGAGAGAATATAGAATATAGAAAGTGGCCAATGACGTATCATGGCAACCAAACCCTTTAAGCCACTGGGTAATGTCTCTTGTAGAAAATTTGCAAGGCTAGTTAATTCCAAAGCCTCTCGATGTGGATGCAATACGAGCAGGAATAAGCTAAAAAATCCCAAGAAAAGCAAAAGCGCTGTATAAAAAACATACTCTCGGCTTAAACGATTAGATAATTTTGTGTAAAGATACGCTAAAAGCACGGCCGTGGGTAAAACGGCCCATTTCAAAAAAGGAATGACTTCTGCACCGGTATCGGAAGCGGTGACCATGATGGTTACTTTCATACAACGCAATAAATTATAAATAAAGGAAATTAAAAAGAAGAGCGCGAGCATTGGCAGCAGTTTTCTATGCTCGTGCATATAAATAGGCCAGAGAAAGTTTCTAACTTTACCAAATGGCTTCGGTTGTGTACTTTGCATAAGCCCTCATCTTGCCTCAAAGGATGCAACCAACAAAAAAAAGCCGGGACTAGCCCGGCACCCTACTTATTGCGATTTCAAATAAGTCGCGGGGCTTTCCATCACTTAGCCTCGCGCTCTACAAATTCAACAATGGCCATTTCAGCACAATCTCCTTTGCGATATCCACACTTTAATACCCGTAGATATCCTCCTTGACGCGCCTTATAGCGCGGCCCTAAATCTGTAAATAATTTTGTGACAGCTTCATTATCACGCAAACGCGCAAATGCGAGCCGACGCTTGGAGACATTATCTTCTCTTGCAAGCGTTACCAAGGGTTCAACAACACGTCTTAAATCTTTGGCCTTGGCCAGGGTTGTTTTAATCAAACCATGACGAATAACAGCACTACTCAAATTGCGAAACATAGCAATCCGGTGACTTGATGTTCTACCATATCTTCTGGACACTTTTCTATGACGCATATAAAACCTCTATTTGTGCTTCTCGTCTGAAAGCCCTGCAGGTGGCCAATTCTCAAGACGCATGCCTAAAGAAAGTCCAGCCTTGGCTAAAACATCTTTGATTTCCGTTAAAGATTTTTTACCCAAATTGGGCGTCTTTAATAACTCATTTTCCGTTTTCTGAATAAGATCGCCAATATAGAAAATATTCTCGTCCTTTAAAACAATGGCAAAAAGTACCGTAAAATAAAAATATTTTAATAA
>CAZCHZ010000172.1:0-3903 GCA_964498615.1 uncultured Legionellaceae bacterium
ATAGCGACTATTCTGAAAATAAAGCTCTGCAAAATCGATTGTAGTACTTAAAATTTTGCCCAGTACATTTTCGAGTGCATTTTCATTCAGATGGGCAGGCTCAAGTAAGGTGCGACGTGCAATATCAAGGTTGGAAGTTTTGTGGCTCATGATAATTTAGACTCCTAACAAGGGCGATTGACAGAATGGCTTTCTATTCAGGACAATAGCAGATATGGTCAAAACTCTGCAATGTCCAACCTGTAAGAAACCCGTCCAATGGACGACAGATTTCCCTGAACGCCCCTTTTGCAGCAAACGCTGCCGCTTAATCGATCTGGGCGCTTGGGCGGATGAAAGCTATGCTATCCCAGATCCTAAGAAACCCATCAATGATGCAGAGATTGATCATGAAGATCCTTCAGAATCCTGATCTTTACGTTGGATGTTTAAAATTTGACAGATGGGATAGCTCCGTCATTTTCCTTCCCTGATTTTGATGGTTGATCTCTCTTAGGAAGTTGTTGTGCTTCAAATTCTTCGCGTGTGCATACAAATACCTTTCCTCTTAGTCCTTGAGCACGCAACCATCTCTGCGCTTCTTGCGTATATTGCTGGGTTGTTACCATTATACGTAAATCTTCACCCAACTGTAGCGAAGCAGGATAACTTGTTTCATTATTCATTCCTGCAGTACAGTTTTCCAATTTATTGGCAGTTGCTAAAACTAAAGGAAAACGTTTTTTTCTAAATAACGTTTGTTCCTCTTCTGTCAAGCTTTGTATTGAGGAGCGTTTAATCGAACATTCAAATGCTTCTCGAATGAGATTTACATCTGATATAAAATCATTCATCCATTTCGCTATTATCCTGCAATGAATCTGGTTTTCTGGTCTATCGAAATAGGTAGGATCAATAGTTTTAATCATCATGGCACGTGTTGCAAATGTATTATCCTGCATTGCAGCATATGCCGTATCATCCGTAGATAACCAAAAGGGACATGTTAATTGACCAGAGGACATAATATATTGATAATAGCGAAATTTTTTTAAGTTTGGGTTGTCAGCTGTCAATACCCATCCTTGATAATAATCTTTGCAATCTTCTATCATCTTGAAATTATAACCATTTGCTTCAAATTGTGATTTTATTGCTGCTATGTCCAATAGTGCTTCCCTATTTTTATCGTCTATGACAAAAAGGGGTGGGGTAGCCAGAGTTTCTTCAAATTTTGTTTTTTGCAACAAAGGTTCCCATGATTTTGTTTGTTGTGTCATCACTAAAACGGCTTCCAACCTTTTCTGATAGCACTCTTGATATATTTTTTCATTCATTGAACGTAGTCTTAATACACTTATGGTTAAATTTATTAATTGATCCGCATCCCCCTCTTTGATGCGTACATTAAACAATCTACGTTGTTGGATAGCCGCTTCAAAATGTTTTAAATTAATTTCTAAATTTTCCTCGATGTCTTTTATGCTCAATCGGGTGTTTTCAGATGTTTTGTCTGTGCCGCCAGTAACGGCATATGACCAAGCTATATGAAAGTGATTAGGAACTACGCCAGATAAATTGCGTATATTAATGCCTCTAAATTTGATACCATTGGTTAGTTCTCCTGTTATTGGAGCTATTCCATTTACCAATAGGGTACCAAAGGGCATGAGCTTGTTGTTGCTTTGCCGAAACCCTGGTAGCACAGCTCTGCCGTCAGTGCCGGTCATCCAAGTAACAGATGCAATAGCGGCTTTCTTTTTTGATAAGAACTTTCGAAACGTTCTTTGGATAACCTTAATCTTTCTTATGAAAGCCCGTTCTTTGGGATTTTTAGTAACAATTGTAGTTGTTTCCCTTATCGTTTTTTTTTCTGCTTGAAAATTATCTCCGGTAACCATCTTTTATCCCCATGTTTGAATCTTATTATGAAGCGTGTATAACAATTGACATTATATTTTAATGTAATTTTTCAGTCAAGACCTTGGAGGGCTCGGTAGGTTCTGTCTTTAAATGTCGAGCTATTAGTTCCTGTGTATATCCCCGACTAGCAAAATATCTTATATGATTGTCACAATGCCTTTTAGGAAAAAAACCATCAAAATGCCAAGTCCCTAATCTATCTTTTAAATCGCTACCCTTTAAGTCTGGGTCCTCAAAATCTTCTGTGGTTTCTCCACTATTACCTACCAGGATATAGCTATAGTGCGAACCTCCATGTGTTCTATCTTCAATAATTGTCTCACCCTGTGCTGCTAACGCAAGGAAAAGAGATTTCAAATCAGCTTCGCACCACTGATTGTAAGCAAATAATTTTTGGAATAGTGCCAAAATTTTTGGTTTCAAACGTCCTGGCAAGTGTTTTACTCTTTCTTCACGCTCTTTTAATTCTTTTTCATCAAGTTCCTGGATAGCTTGAGAAGCTTTTTTTAAAGCCAGTTCCTCCCTTGCTTTATCACCAGCTCTTTTTCTGTTTTCAGCGTCTTCGAGCCTTTTTAGCGTTTGATTGTATTCAAGCATTTTAGCTCTTTCAACTGGAGTCATTGCGGGTGATGGTTGTGGTTGCTGCATTGCACGGAGTTTTGCTGCTCTTTTGGCTTTGCGTGTTTTTGGTTCCTTCTTTGATCCCTCATTGTCATTCGGTTTAGACTGAGGTGGTTTTGGTGAAGTGTCTTCTGTAGATTTACTAGTTTCCTTCTCTTTTAAAAAAATATTTAATTTATCTCTCAATTCACCTATTAACACGTTTAATTCAATGAACCCCTGTTCTAAGAAAGCGAGATCTTCTGTGGTACCCAGGCTTGAATTGTCCATTTTATCTGCCATGGCTCGATACTTTTTATCAATCCTTTCATAAATATCTGTTGCGAAATTACGGAACGCGCTATAGGAAACACCAGACGCATTAGAAATTAAACCCTCTAACTCGTCACATTGGTTAAATGATTCTCGATATCTTTCCCAGCGTGTCCTGTTTTCACTTTGTCTTTGTGTGATACTCCTATACAATGTTCTTATTGGTAAATATAATTCTTCTATTTCGCCTGCAATTCTTTTCATTTCCATAATGCTTGATATCATTGTTGCCTGTGTGTCTTTTGTTGTCTTGAGTATTTCTATGAATTTTATTAATTTCTTTAGTTTCTCTACTGCCTGGTTTTGCAAAGGTGTGACCAGTGCGTCTCTGTTTTCCGCAAACATTGATTGTTCGGCGCTACTTAATAACACGAGGGTGCATTTACTGTGTTTGGTGCGAAAATCCATAGTGCTCGGTTCGCGAAAAATAATAGCATCCAATTGAGTTACAACTTTGTGTACATAATGCTGGAATCGTTCCATGTCATATTTTAGTCTGGCGACGCCGGTATCAAAAATATCCATATCTATTTTAACACCTTCATCATCAACCATAAAATCCTTCCTTTGAGACATAGGAAAAAAAATAAAATGTTTTTCATTTATCATTATGTCTAAAGTTTGCGAAATAAAAGGTCTAAGTATTGCTTTTAGTTTATCGAGAAAGTTAAATTCCTTGTTGGGTTTTTTTAGCTCTTTTTTATAATGTGCTTGCGATCGGTCGTATGTAGCATGGAGCATCAACTTAAGATAAACCTTGTCAAGCGTATCTTGTGTTAAATTTTTTGGGTCCAACCTCGCTATTATCCACTGATAAATTGTATTGTAATGTTTAATGTCGAATTCTAGTGTTGGAATTCCTCCCGTTTCCCAAGAAAGAGTGTATTTTTGACCATGTTGGGTGGATGTTAAATGTTTAGACTGTTTGTATCTGGCGCATAAAAAGGCCTCAACTTCTTCGGCACTTGTCTTTGGGTCTGTGTAGTATGCAAGTAATTCTTCATTATAAGCGATGCGAACTTTACACTGGGTGTAAATATCTTCTATCGCATCTTCCAAGGTTGGTTT
>CAZCHZ010000173.1:0-3885 GCA_964498615.1 uncultured Legionellaceae bacterium
TTTAATATAATCCATCTCAAACGTTGAACTTAATGAGGCAAGTGTAAAATTGTAATTAGAATATGCATTCCGTGATACGACAAAACCGTTCTGTTTTAAAAATTCAGGAAGTTCATTACGCATTTTTAAGGTTTCATTGCATACATCCCATCTCGGATAAGCATCCAGAAGAAAAAAATAAATATTCGGTTTTAAAATAAACTTATGCGATGGTATGACCGATGACTGACGATGTGTTATTGGTGCCGCTCCTATTATATGATGCACATGATCTATAGCGGCATAAGAGATGGGTATTCCCGTTTGTACCGTAAATATTGCCAAAATTATTGTCCTTATTTTTGTTCTTTTTAATCCCCAATACAAAAATACGGCTACTAATATAAAAGCTGCGAGAAATATATACCCTGTGTAACGATCAACACCAAAGTCATGTAACTTGCCTTGGTAGTCGCCGTACACAAAAAACAATGAATACAACGTTCCTAAAAATAAAGCAGAGAACCTTTTTTCTTTTTTTATAATCCAACTTAAAACAAACATACAAAAAACAAGACCTAATACTGTAAATACAAAAATATATGCAATATCATGCCAATTAATTAATCTAAACTTGTTATTATTAATGATATTAACAAGCGGATAAATCGCGGCAAGCAAGATTGGATATATCATGAGAATTTTATGTTTCACTTTCATACTCCACTAGTTTACTTCTGCGCATTTCAACTTCATCCTTATGAGTATTACGCCATGCTATCAGTGCTCTTAAACCCTCTTCCAATGCAACATCAGCTTTGAACCCAATTTCTGCAGTTGCTTTCCGTGGACAACCAATACGATTTTTAACAAAAGTTAAACCTGCAGGTTCATATTGTAAACCATGCTGTGACTGTGTAAGATCTAAAATCAACTCTGCAACCTCTTTAATGGTTGTACGTTTACCTGTACCAACATTGTAAAAAGCATCCACCGTTTCTGCCTTCATGGCACATACATTTGCTTTTGCACAATCACCCACATACACGAAATCATAGGCTTGACTACCATCACCATATACTTTGGGAGCTACACCCCTATCAAGATTATCTAGCATTTTCATAATCACCGCGATATAGGCACCTCGATAATCTTGACGAGGGCCATATACATTCATATATCGCAAACCTACAAAGGGTAAACCATATCGATGGTAATAAGATCTTGCCATAGCCTCGCTGGCAATTTTGGTGGCGCCATAGAAGTTTGTATTATTAAAAGGATGATCTTCATCCATAGGCTCACGTAACGCATCTCCATAAACCGAAGCGGAAGAGGAATAAACCAGACGCTTCACTTTCTCGGCAACACAGGCTTCTAAAACATTAAATGTTCCTCGTACATTCACTTCAAATGCAGATTGCGGAAATTCATGACACTGCAACAACCATAGTGCTGCAAAATGAAAAACACCATCAGCCCCCTTTAAGGCTGCTTTTAAAATATCCGGTTGACAAATATCTCCACCAATTTCATATATTTTCACTCTTGGATCTTTTAAAGCTTGCGCTAAATTTTCCTGAGTGCCACGCACAAAATTATCATAAATAACAATTTCCCTGACATCTTCTTTGGTTAAAGCATCCACAGTGTGCGAACCAATTAGGCCCGCACCACCAATGACAACTAATTTCTTGCCACGAATATCCATAAATTACCTCATGCTAATACAGATTCATTCAAGGCCATATAAACAGCATTAACGATCTGCGATTGTAGTTGCGTATCCAAATAAGGATGCATCGGAATACTCATAATTCTCGCTGAAAGATTTTCTGAAATAGGTAAAGAACCTTTGCTAGCAGTAGGATATTGAGAATAAGCAATTTGTTTATGCAAAGGTTTGGGATAATAAATAGCGGTTGGTATTTTTACAGTTTTTAAGCGATCTAACACGTCCGCTCTTTGCGAAGCTTCTTCTAATAGAAAAGCATATTGCGCCCAGGTTGAAGATGTATTTTCCATAACGCTTTGCACTTGAACGATATCTTTCAAAGCCGCATGATAACGCTCCGCCACTTGATCTCGCTGCGCTAGTTCAGAAGGAAAAATTTTCAATTTTTCTATCAAAATGGCCGCCTGAATCGTATCCAGCCTGCCATTAATACCAATACGGACATTTTCGTATTTATCCTCACTTCCCTGACCATGCACTCTAATACTGCGTAGAATCCGCGCTAGTTCATCATCATCCGTAAACACAGCTCCGCCATCACCATAACAGCCCAAGGGTTTTGCAGGAAAAAAACTCGTGGAGGTTGCTAACCCAATGGTTCCCACCTTTCGACCTTTATAAGTTGCGCCAAAACTTTGCGCTGCATCACTTAATAGCCATAATTGATTTTTTGCGCAAATATCTTCTATTGCATCATAATCCGCAGGTTGGCCAAAAATATCAACGGGTATCACAGCGCTTGGATTCAAACCCAATTGTTTAGCCACACAGATTGCCTGCTCCAAACTTCGCGGATCCATATTAAAAGTATCAGGTAACACATCGACAAAGACTGGTGTTGCGCATCGAAGAACGACTACCTCAGCCGTTGCGGCAAATGTAAAACTGGGCACAAACACGGCATCACCCGCCTTTATTCCCTTGGCCATTAAAACCATGGTTAAAGCATCTGTCCCATTAGAACAACTAATACTATGCTTTGCGCCTGAAAATTCTGACAATTTTGTTTCTAATTCAAAAACTTCAGGACCCATAATATAACCACCATGCGCTAGAACACGCTGTATCGCGGCTTCAATATTTGCACCCATTCGTTTTTTCTGCGTTTGTAAATCAATAAAAGGAATCGTTGTCATTTTTTAAGCTTCCACTAAAATTTTTTCTAAATTACCCTGAACATTGACCTGATATGCTTGTCCAGTGCGAGGACAAATTAAATCATTCCCTAAACGTTCACCTGTTTCACTTACCCAACCTATCTGCTTTGCTGGAACACCCGCAACCAAGGCATAAGGCTGCACATCTTTTGTGACCACCGCACCTGCTGCAATAAAACTATAAGCACCAATTTTATGTCCACAGACAATCGTTGCATTCGCACCAATCGTGGCCCCCTTGCCGACATGAGTTACTTTAAATTCTGATTTTCTGTTGATTTCAGCGCGTGGAGTGTTCACATTGGTAAATACACATGAAGGTCCACAGAAAACGCCTTCTTCTAGAATGACGCCTGTATAAATACTGACATTATTTTGAATCTTACAATGATTAGCGATTTTCACTTCTGGCCCAATCATCACATTTTGTCCAATAATCACATTGCATCCTATCCGCGCTTTTGAAGAGATGTGACTAAAATGCCAGATTTTCGTTCCTGCTCCGATCTCAACATTTTCATCAACATAAGAAGATTCATGAATATAAACATCCTGAAAACGTTCCATTTTACCCCTATTGACTAAATCACTGGTTGCCTTATCCAATATCTTTAACACTCTTAACCCCTCCTGACCATCTGTGCGCGGTGTTGCACCACTGGCCATACATTCAACAAAGTGACGACATTCTTCTTGTAGAGGTTCACTTTTTTCTATTTCGATATTGATGGCTTCTTTCTTATCTGGGAAGGGTATATTTTCTCGCCATTCAATAATATGTGGATAAAATAAAAGTTTGGTTTCCCAAGGCTGTCCATCATCAAATACCGCCATGCCCTTATCACCAACAACCACTAATTTCTGTTCTTTAAAAGGATGTAACCAAGATACAAATACATGCGCTTGTTCACCTCCCGGAAAGATAAGATGTGTGGTTGTCACATCTGCTATCGTTTTATGCAAATAATATCCGCCGATAGCGGATACCTGCGAGGGCTCACTATTCATGAGCGC
>CAZCHZ010000174.1:0-3843 GCA_964498615.1 uncultured Legionellaceae bacterium
GGATCCAGGATCCTAAAATCTGGATTCCCGCTTTCGCGGGAATGACGGAATTTTATAAACCCTTAATTTCTTTTTTGCCAGCAACAATTTCTAGGCTGGAATTTTTAAAGTCATGATTGACGGGTTCAAATTTTGTACCCATATGCTGCGCTAAGAAAGCTTCTGTGACGGCAAAAAAGGACATGCGATTTTCTGGTCTTGCAAAGCCATGTCCTTCATCAGGATAAAGCACATAAGTAACAGGAATGCCTTTAGATTCCATCATTTTCACAATTTGATTAGATTCAGCTTCTTTGACGCGAGGATCGTTTGCCCCCTGACCAATCAAAAGCGGTTTTGTAATTTTATCTGCAAATGTAAGAGGTGAACGTGAGGCTAAAAATTTTCTGCCAGCGTCTGTTTCAGGATCTCCTCCAACCATTTTCTTCAAAGTTGCATAAAAGGGTTTCCAATAGGGAGGAATAGAATTCAGGAAAGTTTCTAAATTGCTCACACCAACAATGTCTATTCCACAGGCAAATACTTCTGGAGTTTTGGTCAACCCAACAAGCGTTGCATAACCCCCATAACTGCCGCCCATAATAACAACTTTATCTTTAGAAGTAATGCCCTGTGCAATCGCCCATTTAACAGCATCAATTAAATCATCGTGCATTTTTCCGGCCCATTCGCCGTTGCCTGCATTGGCAAAATTTTTGCCAAAACCAGATGAGCCTCTGTAATTTACACTTAATACTGCAAATCCTCTATTGCTTAGCCATTGATGAAGACCATTGTATCCCCATTCATCACGTGCATGAGGTCCACCATGAACTAACAGTATCATGGGAAGCGGATTTTCGGGTTTGATATCTGTTTTAGTGGCAATGGATTTTGGCAGGGATAAATAACTCACCATGGGCAAATTATCGCGAGATTGAATAATCACTGGTGTCATTTTAGTGAGTGGCAGTCCTTCTAGCTTTGGTTTTGAAGAGAACATGAAAGCTGATTGTCCTTTATTTCTATCAAAACTGTAATAATGTGCAGGACCATTATCTCTTAGAAAAGCTACTATCCAAGTATTATCATCTAAACTTCTGTCCACAATGGATAATTCACCTTCTGCAAGTGTCTTTAAGGTATTCCAATCTTTTTCTGCCTTAGGATCGATAATAGTCCATTCTTCTTTTTCATAATTGAAAGAATATCCCTGTATCGTTTTTTCGGTGGGATGGATCATGACATCATTGATATCAGACTTTTCATTTTCAGCGATAACTTTTAATGCATTGCTAGCTAAATTGAGTTCAGACAAAGTGGCTGTGTTTCTTCCACGACCATCCATAAGATATAAAACATCCCCTGTTTTATTGAGGGAAATAGGATAAGTGGTAGGGATATCATCTTTATCAATATTCATGAGAAGCGTTTTTGCAAAATTCTTATCTAAGGTGTAGAGCACAGCATTTCCATCGGGCATTGCCTGCATGGCTAACTTTACATTAAGGTTTCGATCCGCAATAAAACTTGCAAAATCATTATTCTCATAGACCAAATCCAATTTACCTGTGCGGGTATTTAAGCGATAGATATCATGCAAATCGGCTCTTCTTTGATTAAGACCAATTAAAATGTCATCTGGAAAATTTGGACTGGCTGCAATAATACGTGTTTGTACTTTTTTTAAATCGGCAACAATACTTTTTTTGCCTGTTTTGATATCAACACGAGAAATTTTCCAATTTTCGTCACCTGAATTGTCTTCATAATATAAAATATATTCATTATTATAGGCCCAGAAATGTCCAGCAATACCTCGAGTTTTGTTATCGGTAATAGGATGCATACTGTCTTTTTGATTTGCTTTGCCCACCCAAACATTCAACACTCCCTGATGTGGCGCCAAATAAGATAAATATTTACCGTCTGGGCTAATCTGCACGTTAGCATAATTGGGATCGGCAAAGAGGACAGTACGAGGAATTAAAGCTTCTTGATTACTCACAGAAGGTGTAGGTGTAGCTAAAGACTGTGTGCTCATGATTAAAAATCCTAGGGTAAAAAAAATACGAAGAGAGTGCTTAAACATACATACCTCTATGCAAACAATTGATGACAGGTTAATGGGGGCCGTGGGTTTAATATTTACCTTAACATTATAGCGCTATGTTGTCAAAAATGCCTTTATAGAGCAATAAATTAGTTTGACAGCTTAATTATACCAAAGGTTGAGCAAACAAACGCTCTAAGGTCTTTTGTGGGGATAAATGGGGCAGAAACATTTTATCGGCAGGCAGATAAAAAGTTTGTTCTAGTACATGTTGTCCGGAAAGAGCCGCATGCGATACATAATCTGTCATGACAATCCAAGAAGAGCGGGGCGGAAAACGTATTTCTTGTTTAGTGACATTTTGCTGGTAATCATTACTTTCTTTCATTAAATTATGTAATTGCAACATGTAATGATCATATAAAGTGCGATAAGTTTTTGTAATATTCAAGAGCGATAACAAACGTCTTAAACCGGGTAGTGGGCTGTTTAATTTGGTTGCTAATTTTGCAAGCATATTATCAAAAGGTTCACCTGTTTGCCAGACTCTGTCTTGATGGGGATGTATATTTGAGAAAATACGCAGTATCCGCTTTCCTTGGGTAGGGCTTGAAGTAAAAGCATCTACATGTAAACGTGTGTCATCTTTACGGATAGAGGTTTTTCTGCCCTTAATTTCTATTGGTCTAAAACTGGTACGCCCAACGATTAAATGGGGTTGATAATAGGGGATCAGATTGGTTAAAAACTGTCTAGCAGTTTCACTATAACGTTTCATCATACCTGCAAGGCGATCTCGTGAGGCTAGTTTAAATTCCGAACCATTGAGTTGGTTCTTATGAGGAAGAAAACTTATATTTTTTGCTTTGCTTTCGGTATAATGCATGTTGAGCAAGGGGACTTCGAGCGCGGATAATTCAAAAGATAAACTTGGCAAATACAGTATTTTTCCTTGCTCCAGGGCCTTCATGGCGGTTGCTTGCAAATCACTGGAATGTGTTTCTTCCCAACTTGCAATATTGAGGGTGTGTAACATAAGTATATTAAATCATAGATTTGATGGGATAAAAAGAGAATAGATTTTTACCAGGTAATTAACTTAAAAATGTTTCTAACAACCATGGATTTCCTTGAGCAAAGTCCGTCATTCCCGCGAAAGTTATTATTTCGTCATTCCCGCGAAAGCGGGAATCCAGGTTTTAGGATCCTGGATCCCCGCTTTCGCGGGGATGACAGAACCTTCGTGGGGATGACAGGAGCCTTTGAGCATTTTACAAATATTTTGAAATCTGTTCTAAAATACAGTAGAGTTAAAGTATCTATCGTAAAGGAGCGAGAGCAATGGAAGATTCTTTAGTGATCATTGGATTGATTATCATTAACATGGTTGTTGCAATGTTTTGGTATTCACCTAAGTTGTTTGGCAGAAAATGGGCCAAGGCTTATGGTTTTAGAATGGACCAAATGAAGGTAAGTCCAAAACATTATCTGGGTGCTATTTGTGTCACGGCTGTGATGGTGATAGTAACTGCTATTTTGGTACGTTACTTGCGTATTCATGCTTTCATGGAGGCCTTAGAAATAGGATTTCTATTTTGGTTGGGCTTTATTGCAACCTCACATTTTTCTGGTGTGATTTGGGCTAAAAAACCACTCAAAGCATATTACATTGAGGTAAGTTATTTGCTCTTAATTACAGTTGTGAATACTGTGGCGCTAACACATTGGTTATAATGATACATCGTCCAGCTTCAAAATACACGTACTCACTTAGCATATTAAGCATTGCTTCGTATGCCAAGTGAGTAGGT
>CAZCHZ010000175.1:0-3824 GCA_964498615.1 uncultured Legionellaceae bacterium
TGTCCTTTCCTGTGAATAATGATCATCGCGAAAAGGGTGTTCTGGCTGCACATGGTGTTGAGGTGCTTGCATTGGATGATGGTGCGGCTGGGGTTGCGCATGTTGCATGGGTGAATATTGATGCGCCTGGGGGTGATGTCCTTGTCCCTGTTGGCGTTCATGTCCATGGTGTCCTCTTCTTCTACCGCTGCCTTGAGGACGGGGACGACGCTGTCCTTGTGGTGCTTGTTGGCGTGTTGATCTTTGTTGGCCAGCTTGTTTGTGTTTTTTCCAAGACATATCTTGACGTCTGTGTTGCGATCTTTGTGGAGCAGGTCCTCTGCTGACGGATTGTGATGCTGGCGCTGTCATAGATTGTGCTGCCCTTGTAGTGGAAGGTGCAGAAGGCACATCTTCTCCAGGACCAAATAAACTTCCCCAGAGACGTTTCACAAGATTAGGTGCTTCAGTTTTTACTGCAGGCATAGTCTTTGTGGGTGTTAATAAAGATTTTACTGCAGGTTCTTCATGCATAGGGCGGGGAATAGGCATTTCTACGGGACGTGGTGCAATATTTTTACTTGCCAAAGTGTAACTCATGGGATCATGATGTCTTGTAGCCATTGTTTCTGTCCGAATACGATCAACATAATATTGCGGACTTGTAAGTTGCGGATTCGGCACAATTACAATTTTCACTTGATGACGTGTTTCTACATTAAGCAGCGCCTGACGTTTTTCATTCATTAAATAAGTGGAAACATCAATGGGTAACTGAATTTGTATTTCGCCCGTGTTGTCTTTAATGGCTTCTTCTTCAAGCATACGTAAAGTGATTAAGGCTTGTGCATCCACGCTGCGAATGCTGCCTTGACCCTCACATCTTGGGCAAGGTATGCGCGTGGATTCCCCTAAAACGCCTTTTAAACGTTGTCTAGACATTTCAAGTAAACCAAAACGCGAAATGCGCCCAATTTGTATTCTTGCCCTATCCATTTCCACAGCTTCTCTGAGACGATTTTCAACCCGTCTTTGATTATCTGTAGACATCATATCGATGAAGTCGATCACAATGAGTCCACCAATATCACGCAGGCGCAGTTGTCTTGCTATTTCATCTGCCGCCTCAAGATTGGTACGAAGCGCTGTGTCTTCAATGTCGCCTCCACGTGTTGAACGTGCGGAGTTAATATCAATCGATACCAAGGCTTCGGTATGATCAATCACAAGTACACCACCAGAGGGAAGTTGTACAGAACGACGAAAGGCAGTTTCAATTTGACTTTCAATTTGGTAGCGATTAAAAAGCGGAATACTATCTTGATACAGTTTAACTCGATCGAGAAAATCGGGTCTTACCATTTCTATATATGCACGAATATTCGCATACACTTCTGGATTATCAATGATAATTTCAGAGATATCGGGTCTCAAATAATCTCGCACAGCACGGATCACCACATTGCCTTCTTGATGAATTAAGGCAGGTGCCTGTCTTTGCTTTGCAGCTTCTTGGATAGCTGTCCATTGATTTAATAGGACATCTAAATCCCATTGCAATTCTTCTGTTTTACGTCCCACACCAGCGGTACGGATAATGAGTCCCATGCCTTCAGGTAGCGTAAGCGCACTTAATACTTCTCGTAATTCACTGCGATCGTCACCTTCGACTCTACGCGAAATGCCACCAGCACGCGGGTTATTTGGCATCAGCACCAAATAACATCCGGCAAGACTAATAAAGGTTGTTAAGGCTGCCCCTTTGCTGCCACGTTCTTCTTTATCAATTTGTACCAGTAGCTCTTTGCCCTCGGGGATCACTTCTTTGATATTGGCACGATTATGTTCTTCAACACCTGCTGCCACAAAGTATTCATGCGCAATTTCTCGAATAGGTAAGAAACCTTGTTTTCCTGAACCATAGAACACAAAAAAAGCTTCCAAGCTGGGTTCATATCGAATGACTTTTGCAAGGTAGAGGTATCCCTTTTTTTGTTCTCGTCCTGTAATCTCAATATCTAGGGTTTCGAGTTTTGCTCCGTTGATAACTGCTACCCGGGACTCTTCCGGCTGGGCAGCATTAATTAACATTTTTTTTAGATCACTCACTTAAATTTACACCATAAAAAACAGTTTATTAGCGTTTGATTCTACCAAATACTTTCCTTTCCTGCTAGCACAGCAGATCTCTCATCAATCCTGGGTCCTAACCCTAATCGTGTAGGATCCCTTAAGCCCCAGAGGGTCTATATCCAGCCTCTAACCACTTTGTTATAATCGGGTTTATGGTTAGTTTAGTTTCTGAAAACACCCCCAAGGCTCATTATGTCTTGGTCGATAGCGAATCGGCCGGGCAAAGGCTTGACAATTTTTTGATTACCCGTCTCAAAGGCTTACCAAGAACACGTATCTATAGAATAGTACGTAAAGGAGAAGTCAGGGTAAATAAGGGCCGTGTGGGACCCGATTATCGATTAATCGAGAAGGATAGCATTCGTATTCCCCCCATTCGTCTAGGTGACCTTAATATGCCTATGGAGGGTCGTCCTCGTCCTAATCCTGCCTTATTAGATCATATTTTATATGAAGATGAGGAATTGATTATTTTAAATAAACCCGCAAATGTTGCCGTACATGGCGGCAGCGGCATTAGTTTAGGCATCATTGAAAGTTTAAGGCTATTGCGTCCAGAGGAAAAAACTCTGGAACTTGTTCATCGTCTTGATAGAGATACTTCTGGATGTTTGATGATCGCCAAACGCAAAAATGCACTCCGTGATTTACATGCGCAATTACAAGCAGGTGAGATCCAAAAATGCTATTTAGCTTTGGTGCAGGGCCAGTGGGCAGGAAAAAATAAGGTTGATGCCGCTTTACTTAAAAGTCAGCTGCGTTCTGGTGAACGCATGGTCGAGGTAAGTGAAGAGGGTAAAAATGCGCTAACTGAGTTTCGTGCCTTAGGACTTCATCAGGAGACGACCTTAGTTGAGGCCAGTTTAATTACAGGTCGCACACATCAAATCAGAGTTCATGCAACGCATATGGGTCATCCCATTGCCGGGGATGAAAAATATGGGGATCCAGTCTTTAATAAGATGATGAAGTCAAAGGGTTTACGTCGTTTGTTTTTACATGCGCGACAAATCACGCTACGCTTACCTAAGACGGGTAAGATCTTTTCAATAGTAGCGCCTTTGGATAATCACTTAACATGTGTTTTGCAAAAGGTGGGAGGGGATATCGAGAATGGTGGATAAGGCAAGCACTTCCACAGAGGGTGCGCATTGGGAACGGCAGGTTTTACAGAGAGTTTTATTAGAAAATATTCATGAACAACGTCGTACAAGACGTTGGGGCATTTTTTTCAAATTAGTTTTTCTTCTGCTGATTTTGTTTATTTTTTACCGCGTGATGAGAGATGAATTGCCACAGCCCGTGGCCACTTCCCAAGCCCACACCGCGATGATTGATATTCGGGGTGAAATTATGGCAGAACAAGAAGCAAATGCAGATAGCGTCATTGCTGCCTTACAATCTGCCTTTGCCAACAAAAATGTAAAAGGGGTTATTTTAAGGATTAACAGTCCCGGTGGGAGTCCCGTGCAAGCGCGACAAATTTATAATGAAATTATAGGTTTAAGAACAGATTACCCCCAGATCAAGATATATGCGGCCATTGAAGAACTGGGCACCTCTGCTGCCTATTTGGTCGCTTCTGCAGTAGATAGTATTTATGCAGATGAAACCAGTTTAGTAGGATCTATTGGTGTGAAAATAGATTCTTTTGGTTTTGTGGATGCGATGCAAAAAATTGGAGTTGATCGCAGATTGCATACAGCGGGTAT
>CAZCHZ010000176.1:0-3820 GCA_964498615.1 uncultured Legionellaceae bacterium
TAATATTGGTTTGAACATTTTTTCTATTTCTTTCCCTCATGTTAGTTGTTTTCAAATCACAGGTGATTGACTTTCTTGCACCAGGGTTTTTACAGCACACAGCAATACAGGCAAGTAATCTTATGGCTAAATTCATTTGGTTAATGCCCCTGACGTCGATGGCAGCTGTCAGTACTGCATATTTACATTCGGTGAATATTTTTGCGCTACCTTCATTTGGAACTTGCTTGTTCAATTTAATGATAATTTTTGGTTTAATTTTCTGGGTGCATAATTTTGAAGAAATCGAAATTTTAGTATATTTTGTCTTACTAGGAGGGCTGATTCGTTGGCTGATGCACTGTGTTGTTATACCAAAATCATCAGTAAAATATCTGGCCCAGGCAGCAGGAAGTCAGTCACATATTGTAAGCAGTGCATTTTGGAAAAGATATATTCAGTCGATATTTTCAGGTGGTATATTTTTATTGTATCCAATGATTGCCAGATCATTTTCAACTTTTAATGGAGAAGGAGCCTTATCGGTTTTTACTTATGCCTATACCATCATCAAATTACCACTGGGGATTTGTATTACAGTGGTAGTCACTGTTCTTTTTCCTAGTATTGCAATGTATATATCAAACAAAAATAAATTATATGAACCTCAATTTGTGAGAGATTTTTTACATACAGGTCTATTAATCAGTTTTTTATTTAGTTGCGTATTTTTTGTGCCCATGAGTTTTTTTAGTGAAGATATTATTCATATGATATATGGAGGTAAGATCCTTGAAGATTCATTAGACGAAATTACAGGGGTAGTTAAAGTGGGTTTATGCATGTTGCCATTGCAAGCGCTCTCAAGTTTTCTCGGTGCTATATTTCATGCGCATTTGAATATGCGATCTACGTTGCACGCAAGCATTTTGGGGTTGCTATGTTTGGGGGTAATCACTCAGCCAATGAATCAACTTTTTGGTAATATGGGAGTTATGCTTTCGATCGTGATGGCTTATGCAGTGGTTATGTTTTGGTTATTTGTTAAATTGAAAACATTATACAATATAGATATGTTTTCTATTTTGATGCGCAAAGAATGCTGTCAATCATTTATATTTATTATTATTATTTCATTTTCATTATGGTGCCTAAAATATGTTTTTGATTTAACATGGGTAACAGCATTAGTTTGTTTTGGGGTTTCAGCATTATGTGGTTTTTGGGTTGTATTTTTTTATAACGATCGATGCCGAAAATTTATTTTTCATGCAAATGAAGAAAACCCTATTATTGATCCAATGGTGCGGGCCTGAGGTGAAATCTTGAAAGATAATAATTGGTCAAAAAGAATTTATTCATTAGATGGTTTAAGGGGTCTGCTTGCGTTCCATGTGATGTTATATCACTATATAGCCTGGTCTGGGATAACTTTATCTCCCGTAATACATGCTTTTTTTCTAAAAATAGAATATGTGATGATTGGTTTTTTTATGATTAGTGGGTTTAGCATGTATTATATGTATTCTGATCACGAGAGATTTTCATGGAAAAATTTTTATTTAAGACGTTTTTTTCGAATTGCACCATTATATTATTTGGTAATTTTATATGAATTATATAGACACCAAAACAGCTTATACTTTGGATACTCTGATGCTTCTGACTTATATAAAAACCTCATTTTAAATTTTTCATTATTATTTGGATTAAATTCGCCTGCGCTTTCTTCAATGATCGTAGGGGGTTGGTCGATTGGCGTGGAATGGATTTTTTATATTTTGTTCCCATTTTTGATTTTATTTGTTAAGGAGCAACTAAAACGTTTATTTTTAATAGTGATATGTACTTCCTTGGGAACTGTTTTTTGGACTTATATGATGCTAAATGCTAACGAATCTTTAGCTAAACAATGGGTAGCCTTTGCTTCACCCTGCGCATATGTCGGATATTTTTGTATGGGTGCTTTGTTTGCACACTTTCTAAAATATAAAAAACATCTTGGTCAAACATCAGCAGTTTTTGGTTTAGTTCTGTGTCTTATGATGTACTTAAGTATTGCAAAACATGCAACAGATCAAATCGAAAGCATGACCGGGTATAATTATACTTTTGCTTTAATGAGTATGATGGGAATGGTTTTTTTTACAATGTATGTAAGGTTATCTATCTTTTTTAAGAAAATATCTGATTTTATTGGAAAAATAAGTTATTCTTTGTATCTTTTGCATTATTTTGCTTACACATACATAAGCGTTATGTTTGCATCTAAAATGAGCGGAATATTAGCATCAATTATTGGGGCAATATTCATTTCAACAATTATCTATTATTGTTTTGAAAGAGTTTTTATGAATATACCCAAATTGAAATTCAGTAATGGTTTGCAAGAAAACTTTACTCTGTTGGTATATAAATTATGAAAAAATTATTTTTATCATAGTATTATAAAATTTAAACCAACATTTTTTCTATAATCGTCATGATGACATCTGTTGCATTACCAGTTGGCATATCATGGTTGGGTGACCAATTTCCACTGAGTGCCAGTAAAAGCGCATTTTCTAAATTTTTTAAATCATTAACACCTATTGCAAGCCCCATGTTATCTAGAGGAAGATCGTTTTGAAATACTGTTTTAGTGATGCTGATAACAGGTTTACCTAAATAAGCTGCTTGAACGCCCACTGTTGAAGTTAAAGTGACGACAACATCAGCCGCATGTAATAAGATAGGTAATTCATTTGAATTTTGATTGATCCTGATATTGGCAGCACAGTGATTAACATTAGTCATGTATCGTTTATCGCTGGGATGAGGGCGAATTATCAAATGCCACTCCGAATGTAATTTAAGTAAATTAATCAGTTCCTGTTCAACAAGTTCCGGAATATTAGGACAAGGTGATTTTTCATTTGCTATAAAAGGATGAAATGCGGGTTCAGGTTGTGAAGCCCACAAGATTATTTTTTTGTTTTGCAATTTTTTTATATATCTATATTCTATAGCTAATGTCTTATAATGAGGCTGAAATAACTCCAAAAAAGCAGGATTTCCTGTCACGTAAATATGACTAGGGTTTCGTTTCAAGGAAATGAAATAATCTTTGACTGACTGATTCAGAACACATATTGCATTCGCAAAATCATTGGCTTTAATCCATGCGCTTTCAACGCGAGCATATAGATCCACAAGACAAATGCTTTTCACTTTTTCCATGTTTGCAGCCATAATTGCGGCGCGTTCAGAGCGAGGTGCATTTGTAGTAATGATTAAATCTGGTTGATAATGTCTTATTAAATTAGTCATGACTCTTAATGGTAAAAAAGCTTGACGTCCCTGTTTTTTATATAAGCTTTTTGCTTGTTTAGCGCCCATGCTATTTTGTAAATCAAGATAGCATAATCCTAAGTACGCTACGGTTTCTTCATGGCCAACGGATGGGTGAATATCTATTGTGCGAGCAAGTTCGCGCCCGATGATTACGGGTTGTTCATCATAATGTTTTAGAAGATCCTTATATTGGATATAGGATATATTTTTATTGTCTAATATAGTACTTGCCGTTGTTAATCCTAAAACCAGAACCTCATCATTTCTCGTTTGTTTTAATTTTTCAATAATGGGAATGAGCATGGCCACATGCCCGCCGCCATAGCAAACGAACAAGATTTTTTTATGCATACTGTTTTTCATAAATAAATAGTTTTCTATTTGAATAAAGCAATGCTAGAAAAAATATAAAAAAAGATGCAGAGGTAAAATCCATTAACCAGGAATTGGCTAGACAACCCAGCAGCATGGCTAAAATTAAACCTTGACTTAAAAACCGCTCTTCATC
>CAZCHZ010000177.1:0-3817 GCA_964498615.1 uncultured Legionellaceae bacterium
TGCCGCTTTGATTGGTCAATTTGGTGTGGGATTTTATTCTTCTTTTATGGTGGCGGATAAGGTTGTGGTGACAACTCTAAAAGCAGGCAGTCTTCCCAATGAAGCGGTGCGATGGAGTTCTGATGGCAAAGGACAATACGAAGTGGAATATGCCGAGAAGCAAGGCAGAGGCACGGATGTTGTGTTACATCTGAAAAAAGAGGAAGAAGAATTTTTGAATGATTATCGATTGAAGCATATTATCACAAAATATTCTGATCATCTTACCGTACCTATTGTGATGAAAAATGAGAAAAATGAAGATGAGGTTGTCAATCGTGCCACAGCATTGTGGACGCTACCAAAAAGTGATATTTCAGATGAACAATATAAAGAATTATATAAACATGTGGCTCATGATTTTGAGGATCCGCTTATTTGGAGTCATAATAAAGTCGAAGGAAAACTTGAATACATTACTGTCTTGTATATTCCAGCGCGTGCTCCCTTTGATTTATGGCACACGGGCAAGGCACGTGGTTTGAAATTATATATACAGCGTGTGTTTATCATGGATGATGCCGAGCAATTTTTGCCACATTATCTTCGGTTTGCTAGGGGCGTTATCGATTCTAATGATTTGCCTTTAAATATTTCAAGAGAGATGTTACAGAGCAATCGCGTAATCGATGCCATCAGAAATGCGACAGTTAAGCGACTGTTGGGGATGCTAGAAGAATTAGCAACTCAACACAAAGAAAAGTACCAACAATTTTGGAAAGAATTTGGTCAAGTATTGAAGGAAGGACCAGCAGAAGATTTTGCAAACAAAGAAGCAATCGCAAAATTATTACGCTTTGCAAGCACACATACAGATCTTGAAGAACAAACGGTAACCCTGGAAGAATATCTCGGGCGCATGAAAGCGACGCAAGATAAGATTTATTATGTGACTGCAGAAACCTTTACCGCAGCCAAACATAGTCCACATCTGGAAATTTTTCGCAAATTAGGCATTGAAGTGTTGTTAATGAGCGATAGAATTGATGAGTGGTTGATGACACATCTTAATGATTTTCAAGGTAAACATTTTCAATCAGTCGCCCGCGGAAACCTCAATTTAGAAGACTTGCAAGATAAAGCACAAGAGAAAAAAGAAGAACAGGAATACAAGCAAGCTGAAGAAGATTTTGATGAAACCCTAAAACAATTGCATAAGGTGCTGGGTTTGGCTGTGAAAGAAGTCCGATTAAGTCGAAGGCTAACCGATTCTCCCGCCTGTATCGTTGTAGATGAAAAGGACATGAGCACGCAAATGGAGCGCATACTACGATCTGCGGGTCAAAAAATCACTGAACACAAACCCATCTTAGAAATTAATGCAACCCACCCTATGGTGAAACGTATTAAAGGGGAGTTAGGCAAAACACACTTTGAAGATTGGGCGCATGTTTTACTAGATCAAGCTATTTTAGCTGAGGGTGGACAATTAACGGATCCCGCACGTTTTGTACAACGTTTGAATAGTTTGTTATTATCTTAATTGTGGCTTCTTTTTCTTCTAAATAATAATGGAATGAGGGGTAAAACGCTTAAGCTTAACATGCCAAGCAGGAGTATGCTGGCATATTCCTTAGCAGAATAATGAATAGGAACATCAGTGGGCCTGATAAAGCCAATGCCTAAAGCGAATAGACTCGCGAGTCCTCCTAGTCCCCCTACTAACCATACCCCACATTTTCCGCCAGGGATGTGATAACTTCTGGGTATATGAGGATGACTATGGCGTAATTTGATCAGGGCTATAAATACAATAAAATACATGATCAAATATAATTGTGCAGCTAAAGTGCCTATCATCCAATAAGCTGCTTTAATACTGGGATTTAAAATAAAAAGTGAAATTAATACACTTCCACAAATGCCTTGTATATACAAGAGCGTTGTGGGGATCCCCGCTTTATTGGTGCGTTTAAAAAATACGGGAAGCACACCTTCTTCTGTACAACTTAATAATCCCTTGCTAGGCCCTAAGATCCAAGTATTTAAAAGTGCAAGACTGCCTATTAAAGTGAAAAACGCAAGGATGGGTGTTGCATATTGAAGACCAATGTTCTTAAAAAAATAATGAAAAGCTTGCATGGGGCCTGCAATTAAGCTTATTTCAGTCTTAGGCACAACATTCGCAATGGCTAGGGTTCCCAAAATGTAAATTGCTAGAATAATAATTGTAGCCAGTAAAACAGCACGAGGGTAATTGCGTTGTGGATTTTTAACATTTTGTACGTGATAGGCAGGAATTTCCATGCCGCCAAATCCAAGCAAAATAGCAGTAAAGGTGACAAATGTATTGATTTCATCGGGTAGACTTAAGGCAGAAAATGAAAAAGTTAATAAGTTTTCATTTTGTGAAGAAAAATGGCTAAAGCTCAAGGCTATTAAAACAATTCCTGGAATGAGGGTGCCTAAAATTACCCCAAGCGAACTAAATAAGCTCGAGGTTTTTAGGCCTCTAAAGTTTAAAAATGTTGTTCCCCAGAGTACAAATAACATGATAGATATTAAAAAAAGTTTATTGTGTTCAAGTAAGGGTTCAAAAAGATAAGCAGTGGTTGCGGCAATAAAAGATAAAATGGTGGGTAACCACACCACACTTTCTACCCATTGTAACCAGACGGCAAGAAAGCCTAATTTTTCTCCAAAGGCCTCACGCACCCAAAGATAAACCCCCCCTTTTTCTGGAAATCCAGAAGCAAGTTCTGCACAAGCCAAGGCGACGGGAATAAAAAAACATACTGCCGCTGCCAGAAAAAATGTGATGGATTGTAAGCCCAATAAAGCGGTGGTGGGTAGATTTCTTAGGCTAATAATGGCGGATACGCACAGCATCGCCAAGGTGAAGGTGCCAAGAAATTTAGCATTGAGATTTTGACTTAGTTTATTCACCAACTACCCCCGGAGGTAAAAATTCAGTGTATAACTAATGTAAAACTTTCGCAATCTGTAAGCCCTAATTTAGTATACTATGCTTTTATATTAGGCAAAGGACAACCTAAGGAGCAGGCATGGAAAAAGTGTGGTTAAAGAATTATCAAGCAGGTGTGCCAGCAGAGATCACTGTTGACAGCCATGCCACCTTGATCAGCATGTTCGAAAAAGCCTGTCAAACTTATCAGGAACAAGATGCTTTTACTAATATGGGGAATACCATCACTTATCAGGATTTGGAAAATCAATCCAGACATTTTGCGGCTTTTTTGCAGAGCCTAGGATTAAAAAAAGGGGACAGAATAGCCTTTATGATGCCAAACTTATTGCAATATCCTATTGCTATGTTTGGCGCTTTACGTGCGGGTTTAATTATTGTGAATGTTAATCCTTTATACACGGAACGTGAACTCCAGATTCAACTTGATGATGCAGCTGCGATTGCTATTGTAGTATTGGCTAATTTTGCATTGACGGTTGAAAAAACGCTCAAAGAGACCGGTTTAAAGAGCAGCTTAAAACATGTGATAATCACTGAAGTTGCAGACTGCTGTCCCTTTCCTAAATCCTGGATTGCAAATTGGGTTGTAAAACATATTATGAAGATGGTGCCTCGTTTTTCCATTCCCGGATATATTCCTTTTACAAAAGCAATGCTTGCAGGCGCAAAGCTGCCTTTTTCAAAACCGACAGTGAAAAATGATGATATTGCGTATTTGCAATATACAGGAGGCACAACAGGCACAGCAAGAGGAGCAATGTTAACGCATTATAATAAGATCGCAAATCATGCCCAAGCAGATGCTTGGGTGAAACCTGAATTGGAAGAAGAGCAGGAGATAGTTATTGA
>CAZCHZ010000178.1:0-3803 GCA_964498615.1 uncultured Legionellaceae bacterium
CATGAAAAAAATCAAAGTAATCAGCACTGCAAAAATAAAAGTGGCAGGCCAAATTCCAGCATAAAAAAGAATATTACGAAAATGCATATATTTAGGAGATGATTGCATCAACCGCTGCTCTTAAATCAGGAAAGTAAGGGATAGAATGTAATTCAGGTGTTAGATGTTGGTGTGTGTATGCTCCATAACCAGTCGCGACCAAAATAGGACGACAGCCTGTGTTGATAGCCACTTTCAGATCGCGCAAAGAATCTCCAATAAAATAGGGCGCTATTTCTTTTAAATTAATCTCAAAACAAGCTTCAATTTGTTCAAATAAGCCTATTTTGGGTTTGCGACATAAACAGTTGTCTTCTTCTCGATGGGGGCAAAAAAAGATATGATTGATATCAAGATATCCACCTGATTCTATAATGACATTTTGCATTTTGTGATGGATTTGCTTTAAGATTTCTAAAGTAAACAAGCCTCTCGCAACGCCTGATTGATTGGTAGCAATGGCGATGGTGTATCCTGCTTGGTGCAGCTTTGCGATCGCTTCCAAACTACCTGGAATGGGCTGCCATTCTTCAGGTGTTTTGATGTAGCTTTCCGATTCAAAGTTGATGACACCGTCTCTGTCTAAAATAATTAATTTTTTCATCACTAGTGTTCACCCCCTTTGGAGGGGGTCGCGAGCGATAGCGAGCGGGGGGAGGTAAAAGGGCAAAGTAGATATCTTCGTTTGATTTTTGCTTGGGTTTGTTGCAAAAAATGATGATTCATTGCGAAAGAGGTTGCTGTCATATGTGAACCTCCCCCCGCGAGCTAACGCTCGCGACCCCCTCCAAAGGGGGTGTTATATTATTGTTGTTATTCAGGTATTGCATAACTTCCTATAGTAATGAAATATCAGCGATTTCAAGAAATAAACGTCTAGTATTATTTAATAAATGAATACGATTTTGACGCAAACCAAGATCATCTACCATCACCATCACCTCAGTAAAAAAAGTATCTATTGGCGCTTGTAATGTAGATAAAGCGACAAGCGCTTTTTTATAATCTTGTTTTTTGATAAGCGGTTCTATTTCGCTTTCCAAAGCCTTTAGAGATTGAGATAATTTTTTTTCCGCAGATTCTTTTAACAAAGTCCTATCGATATTGAGTGCAGATTTTAATGTTTCATTTTCATCGCTGAGATTTTTGATTAAAATATTACGCACACGTTTATTAGCTTCACTTAAACTCGTCGCCTCTGGCAAAGTGATAAAATGATTCACGGCTTCTAATCTTTGATGAAAATCAAAGGGTTGGGTGGGACGTCTCGCAAGCACCGCATCAAAAACGCGTAATGAAACTCCTTGCTCATGATAAAATGCGCGCAGGCGTTCAAAGCAAAAATCTAAAACAGGGCTGATGTCTTTTTTAGGCAATAGATCGCCATAAGATTCGATTGAAGTTTCTAGTAAGACTTTTAGATCAAGTGCGAGTTTTTTCTCGATGATCATACGCACCACTGCTAAGGCCTGTCGTCTAAGCCCAAAAGGATCTTTATCGCCAGTGGGTTGTTTACCCAAACCAAAGACGCCTACTAAGGTATCAATGCGATCTGCGATGGCCAGACTCAATCCTTCTTTGCTTTCCGGAAGTGTATCTCCCGCAAAGCGTGGCAAATAATGTTCTTTTATCACTTCTGCAACAACTTCGTTCTCTCCATCATGTAAAGCATAATAATAGCCCATGATGCCTTGAAGTTCAGGAAATTCATCGACCATCTGTGTGACTAGATCTGTTTTACAAAGTTTGGCCGCACTCACAGTAGAAACTGTTTTACCACCAAGGGTGGCAGCAATGTATTCGCTTAATTTTTCAAGACGTTGTGATTTGTCATACAAGCTACCCAGCTTGGCTTGAAAAACAATATGTTTTAATTTATCAATTCTCTCATCCAATCGAATACTTTTATCCACTTTATAATGAAAAGCAGCATCAGCAAGACGCGCATGCATGACAAGTTCGTTACCCTTAATAATTTCACGCGGATCTTGCGTTTCAATATTACTAATCAAAATAAAGTGGGGGAGAAGTTTGCCTTTAGCATCTTCCAAGGCAAAACATTTTTGATGAAATTGCAAGGCGGAAATTAAGACTTCTCTTGGTAATTCAAGAAATGTCGGGTCGAAGGATCCCAATAAAACCACGGGCCATTCAACTAAGCCTATGTTTTCCTTGAGTAGATTTTCATCAATAATGGGTTGACAATGCCGAGATTCGGCAATCGTTTTTATGCCTTTCAAAATAATTTCTTGTCTTTTTTCGATACTCGCAATTACTTTTCCTTCTTTTTCTAAGATATCTGCATAGGCTTTTGGAGTAGAAAGTGTAATTGCTTGTGGGTGCAAAAAACGATGTCCATAAGTTTTATTGTTTGATGCAATATCAAAAAAAATTCCATTAATAATCTTTTTATCTAAAAGTAAGACCACCCAATGGATAGGACGCATAAAGCTTAAATCACCCTTACCCCAGCGCATGCGTTTTGCAAGCGGCATCGTTTTTAAGGCATTGTTGATAATGTCGGGGATCAGCGTTTCTGTTATTTGAGCAGGTTTTTCTTGTTCAAACACTAAAAACATTTCTTCTTGGATTTTTTCTTTTTTTAAAGCAGAGACATCAACCCCACAGCCCTTGGCAAATCCTAGGGCAACTGCAGTAGGTTTGCCTGTTGCATCAAAAGCAGCGCTGACTTTAGGTCCGCGTTTTAGCGAAATTTGTGGAGGTTGTTTTAAACTCAGTGCAGAAATGACCAGAGCAAAACGTCTTGGTGTTGCGTAGGGAGTAATATGACGGAAAGATAAGTTTGCCGTCTTTAATCCGGTTTCAATTAAATTTTGAAAGTCTTGCAGCAGCGTTGAAATTTCAAAAGGGGGCAAGTCTTCTGTTCCAATTTCAATTAACAAATCCCCAGTGTCTGCCATCGTCTACTCTTTCAATAAAGGAAAGTTTAATTGCTCGCGTTTTGCATAGTAGCTGTCTGCCACCATTTTTGAAAGCGTGCGTACACGAAGGATAAAACGTTGACGTTCAGACACCGAAATGGCATGCCTTGCATCTAAAAGATTAAAAGTATGAGAGGCTTTTAAGACCATATCATAGGCAGGAATAGGCAAATTTGCTTTAATGAGGGCCTGACATTCTGCTTCATAAAAATCAAATTGCTGGAATAAGCCTTCAATATTCGCAAAATCAAAACCATAGGCCGACATTTCAACTTCATTTTGATAAAAAATATCCCCATAGGTAATGGCGCCAAAGGGCCCTTTTGTCCAAACCATGTCTTTAAAATCAGAGACACCTTGTAAAATCATTGCTAAGCGTTCTATTCCATAGGCTATCTCGCCTGTGACAGGTTTACACTCCAAACCACCCACTTGTTGAAAATACGTAAATTGCGTGATCTCCATGCCGTCTAACCAGACTTCCCAGCCCAAACCCCAGGCACCCAGTGTAGGAGATTCCCAGTTGCCTTCTATAAAACGGATATCGTGATTAAGAGGATCGATTCCTAAGATAGCGAGAGATTCTAAATATAAAGCTTGGATATTGAGAGGAGAGGGTTTTAATATTACCTGATATTGATAAAAATGCTGATTACGGTTGGGATGATCCCCGTAGCGACCATCCGTTGGACGGCGGGAGGCTTGCACATGTGCTGCATACCAGGGTTCTGGTCCAATGGCGCGCAGGAAAGTGCCTGGGTGAAAGGTGCCAGCACCCATTTCCATGTCGTAGGGTTGCAATAGGATGCAGCCTTGCTTGTC
>CAZCHZ010000179.1:0-3777 GCA_964498615.1 uncultured Legionellaceae bacterium
ATTGCAAAGCCATGACAGGCTTTAGGCTTTCGTCAGTTCCTGTTCTGTTATCGAAGGGAGAAACTCCATAGAGCATGATTCCGGGACGTACCCAATCTGCGTGGGCTTCTGGCCAGCCTAAAATGGCGGCTGAATTTGCTAAGCTTTTTGCACCCACGAGTCCTTGTGTAATATTCGAAAATTTATCAATTTGGCGTTTGGTATCTTGTTTTCCTAATTCATCGGCCTTTGAAAAATGGCTTAAAAAACCTTCGATAATGATCCAAGGCATATCTTTTAATGTTTCTAAGGCTTGTGTAAAATCTTTTTCTGAAAACCCTAAACGATGCATGCCCGTATTAATTTTTAACCAAGCATGCAGAGGTTTTTGATGTTGTTTTAAGGCTTCTATTTGTGTGGGATGATGAAGCACCACATCGAGTTTTTGAGAATGAATTTCTGGTAATTCTTCTTTGGCATTAAAAAATCCTTGCATCAGTACAATGCGATTTTTAATGCCTGCTTCGCGCAACTGCGTGGCTTCTTCAATACAGGCAACGCCAAACCCCTCGGCAGAACTTAATGCTTTGGCAACTCTGATAAGACCATGTCCATAACCATTGGCTTTTATCATGGCAAGCACGGATTTATTGGGTGCTGCATTTCTAACACAATCTAAATTGTGTTTGAGTGCAGCATCATCAATATAGGCACGTAAGGCCCTGCCCATGGGGTTCTCCTGAATATATAGAATTTATGGATATATGGCTTTTCAATTATAACAGATTTGTTGTAGACTGTGACCTTATCACCGGGGGTGCGAGATGGTGAAAGCCATTAAGCTGAAAGAGCGCATGGTGCGCTCAACTCCAAATACCTGATCTGGGTAATACCAGCGGAGGGAGAGTGACATGACTGCTATTGTTGTACCGCGTGTCAACACGCGTTATTTCTTGAAGTTCTGCCTGCCTGCCATGTTCGGCACCCTTGTTGAATATTATGATTACACCCTCTATGGGTTTTTTGCCGTTATTCTGACAGAGCAGTTTTTTCCTGCAACCGATCCTGTCATAGGATTATTAAAAACATTTGGGATATTTGTGGCGGGTTCGCTTTCCAAACCTTTGGGTTCTGTAATTTTTAGTCAGATAGGCGATCACTATGGCAGAAGTCCTGCATTAAAATTCACCATGCTGGGTATTGCATTGCCGACCATCATCATTGGGTTGATGCCCAATTATGGGGAAATTGGATGGATTGCGCCACTTATATTATTGCTTTGTCGTATTACGCAAGGCATGTTTGTTTCAGGAGAATCGGATGGTGTGAGGATTTTTTTATATGAAACATTGGGTGGGCGTTTTTCTTGTACTGCAAGTGCTTTATCGGGATTGGCGTGCATGTTGGGTATTTATTTAGCATCTCTTGCAGCATCTATTATCACATCAGGAAATTTACCCATTTGGGGTTGGCGAGTACCCTTTTTGATGAGTGGTATTTTGGGTTTTCTAGTGATATTGTGCAGGCAATATTTGCCAGAAACGCCTGAATTTATACGATATCAAAACGCAATCGATATTTTTGCTCACAAAAAGAATTTATTTCAAGTGCTTTTAAAAAACAAATGGACCGTAATAGGTGCCATTTTAATTTGCGGATCAGCTGGTGGGGCTTATCATTTTTATCTTGTCTTTTATGGAACGTATTTGCATTCGGTCTTGGGTATTTTAGACAAGGCGACGGCAGCTTCATATACTTCACACGCTATTTTAGTTTTTAGTCTCACCCTGGTATTGATGGGTGTTTTAGCAGATTATTTTGGCAAAGCGATCATCATGAAAATTTTTATAGGTTTATTATGTCTGATGGTGATGATAAATTTTTATATGATAGAACAAGGACAAATGCCACAATGGGTCATGTTATGTACAGCATTTTCTATGACGCCCATTAATACCATAGGCCTAGTTTTAGTCTATGAAAAGCTAGGTGTTGGGGAACGGTTTCGCTGTAGTAGCCTGGGGCATGCTTTGGGGTCGATGTTGTTTTCGGGCACGGCGCCTGTAGTGAGTTTGTCATTATGGAAAATGACCAATTATAGTGTTGTACCTTTAATTTATTTTCTAGTCTTATCGATGATGGGCTATTTTGCCGTCATGCGTCTTGCAAAAATTGACTTTTTTAAGAAAGAGGCTAATGCTTAAAGAGGATTTACAACAAAAGGATATAATTATGTTAAGCTGGGTCTTGATATTTTTGGTGGTAGCACTGATAGCTGGTGTATTAGGGTTTACGGGTATTGCGCAAGCCGCAGCTGGTTTTGCCAGAATTATTTTCTTTATTTTTCTTGTATTGTTCCTGGTGTCATTAATTTGGCATTTATTTCAAGGGGGACCACCCGCCTTATAAGTTTTAACCCCCGAGTTTCAATAATTCAAAGTATTTTTCATACAAAGGGGCTGCATCGCCCACATCTGTTTGAAAATATCCCCGCTTACGGATTTCGGCGCTAGGGTAAATGATAGGATCGTTACGTACGGCTTCGGGCAATAGTTTATAAGCAGCCGTGTTAGTGGTTGCAAAACCGGTATCTAGGCTCACTTCTTTGGCAATTTCAGGTCTTAAAATAAAATCTAAGAATAAATGTGCATTGTTGGGATGTTTAGCATTTTCAGGAATTACCATGCTGTCAATGGATAAGACAAAGCCTTCTTGGGGATAAACAAACTGTAGATGAGGATTATCTACTCTTGCTCTTGCAATTTCACCACTCCAACTGACACCTAAGGTAATGTCTTCGTCAATCAAGATGGAATGGATGGCTTCTGTATTAAATAACTTTATGTTTGGCATCAGATCTTTAAGTTTGATAAAAGCTTTGGCAATATGCTTGGGATCTCTATCGTTGGGTGAAAAACCTAAAGTAAGTAATGCGATGGAAAAAACCTCTCGTGTGTCGTCTAACATGAGGAGTTGATTGCGATAACGCTCATTCCAGAGATCTGCCCAGCTGCTCACATCTTTAACAGAATGATATTGATCATTCAAAACAATGCCTGTGGCATTCCAAAGAAAGGGAATGCTGTAGTCGTTATCAGGATCATGTTCTAGGTGTAGGAGACTAGGATCGAGGTTGCCAATGTTCTTCAATTTAGATTTATCAATTTTCTGTAACATATTTTGTTTTCGTAGACGATCAACAAAATATGTGGAAGGAACGACAATATCATACCCCGCTTTTGGGTTGGCTTTAAGTTTCGCATATAAAACTTCATTGCTGGTATAAGTAGAGTAATTTACTTGTATGCCAGTTTCTGCTTCGAATTTACGGATAATACTCTCAGGCATAGCATTGGCCCAATTGTAGACATTTAAGACTTTTTCTTCTTCACAAAAGCATAGATCTGCTGGGCCAAACACGAGGCTGATAATACAAGAAAAAACCGCGAGATATTTCATTAAACTTTTTTCCGAGAGGCAAGTTGGTATATCATCACAATGGCGATGGTTAATCCAAACATCACAGAGCAAAGTGCATTAATTTCGGGTTTAACGCCAAGACGTACCATAGAAAAAATCTTTAGTGGCAAAATTTCAAACTCTGGGCCCGTGACAAAGAAACTGATAATGACATCGTCTAAAGAAAGCGTAAAGCTTAAGAGCCATCCAGCGATAATGGCGGGCCAAAGTAAGGGTACTAAAATGCGATAAAAAATAGTCCATTCACCGGCGCCTAAATCATTGGACGCCTCGAAGTTATTTTTTATTTGTCAAGTTTAACAGGTATACAAAGTTACT
>CAZCHZ010000180.1:0-3756 GCA_964498615.1 uncultured Legionellaceae bacterium
TGATAATTCAAGGTATCCAGGTACAGCGCATGAGTGGCAGTAGTCGGCGTATTCTGGATGCAGACGTGGTGATGGATCTCATGATCCATGATATTGATATTGTGTCTAGTCTTGTCAGACAAAAAGTGATTGAAATTTCAGCTCAAGCGCTCTCTTTAGACAAAAATACGGGTTGGGATTATGCATCTGCGCTTCTACGATTTAAAGGGGGCACTATAGCCAATCTCACGGCCAGTCGCATTACTCAAAGTAAAGTACGTAACTTGTCATTAACAACAGATCTTGGCTACATTACGCTGGATTACATGGCACAGGAGTTGCGAATTTATAAGCAGCCCAAAACAGCCCCTAAAGGGACTGCAAATTATCTGGCTGAGTACCAAGCAGAACGGGTAGCGGTGAGACAGCAGGAGCCCTTGATGGTCGAAATTCAAAATTTCTTGCATTCTATTCGAAGTAATACGCCTTTGGGGGTAGATGGTAATCAGGCTTTATCGGCTTTAAAACTTGTTTGGCGGATACAGGATAAGTTGAAGCAACAGACCCTTGTTCGGGATCTTCAGCCTGAACAAAGTATTTTAGAAAAAATATAGTTGTTCATCAAACTTTTTAAATATATGTTTATTAAAATAAATACTTGAAATGCTTCTGTATTCACTTTAAAATCTGTTCATATCATGAAAGCGTTCATAGAGTGAACGTTCTGGCTATGATGTTGGTTTTAAAGGAAACATATGTTGCAGGAAACAAAAGAAGCGTTAGAAAACAAACTTATGCTTCGCATGATGAGTCATATAGAAGACGAGCCTGAAATTTCTCAGCGTACTTTATCTGCCGAGCTGGGTGTAGCCATTGGTCTTGTGAATGCCTATATCAAACGTTGTGTGAAAAAGGGTTGGATTAAAGTTCAACATGTGCCTACGCGTCGTTATACCTATTATCTCACCCCGATAGGGTTTTTAGAAAAAGCGAAATTAACAGCAGAATATTTACGAAGTTCATTTGATTTTTTTCGAGATGCACAGAATCAATTTTTGCAGTTATTTGAATATTGTGAAACTGAAGGCTGGGAGCGCTTAGTACTTGTGGGCGCAGGTGAGTTAGCAGAAATAGCCTTTCAGGTCGCTAAAAAAGCTAATGTCAGCGTGATTATTGTCCCCACCCATGATTTTACTTGGCATGCAGATTTAGATGCGGTGCTCTTAACAGATGTGGTAGCACCACAGCTTGCTTTTGAACATTTGCAAACCTTGATGCCACAACAGCGTATATTAATCCCAGCATTATTACATGTTTCACGCGGTTCCAAGGGGAGAATAAAATCATGAAGCGTTGGTATGTGGCCCATACCTTGCCTCGGGCAGAGGACCTGGCTTTAACGCATTTGCAAGCACAGGGCTTTGCAGCTTTTATGCCGCGGTATCATCGTATGCGAAGACACGCACGTAAAACAGATGTGGTGATAGCGCCCCTTTTTCCGCGATATATCTTTGTAGAATTAGATCTTGAGGCTGAGCGTTGGGTGTCTGTAAATTCTACGCGTGGCATCGCTTATCTTGTGAGATTAAATGGTTGTCCCTTGGCAGTGCCCGAAGGCGTTATCGAAGAATTAAAATTGCGTGCTGATATTCAAGAAATCGTGCCACTCTCAAGCTTGGAAATCTTTGTGCGAGGTACAAAATTAGAAGTGCAAGAAGGGCCCTTTAATGGATATGTAGGTGTGTTTGAAAAAATGACAGAAGGTGATCGTGTGCAGGTTTTGTTAAGCTTATTGGGTCGCCCTGTTAAAGTGAATGTGGCTTTACATGCAGTGAAAGCGGTTGCTTAACAGCAACGAGCTAGAACATTGATAATTTAGTAGGAGAAAAGCGGTCTTGGTGCATAGCACCTGGACTGCGGTAGCCGTGGTGAAATCGAGATGAAAATAATATTTTTAATTCGCTCTTTAGAAGTGGGTGGTGCAGAACATCAGATGGCTATGCTGTCATCTAAGCTTGCGGAAAGCGGATTTGATGTGAAAGTACTTGTTTTTTATCAAAAGGGCGCATTTCAAGAAATGTTACAAAAAGCGCATGTGCAAGTGCTGACTTTAAATAAAAAAAGTCGTTGGGACTTACTGGGTCCGCTAGTGAGGTTGTTTAAAATATGCAAGCAGGAAAAACCCGATATCGTGTATAGCTTTTTGCCTGTTGCCAATCTTTTGGCCATTGCACTGCATTATTGTCTTCCGAAAATCAAAGCTATCTGGGGAGTCAGAGCTTCTAATATGGAACTCAAACATTATGATTGGCTCAGTCGCCTGGTTTCCAAAATTGAGAGTATGCTCTCACACTATGCTAATGCCATTATTGTGAATTCTTATCGTGGGCAAACAGAAATGCAGCGTCTAGGGTTTAAAAATAAATCGATGATGGTAATCCCCAATGGCATTAATGTTGAAAAGTTTAGCCCGGATACTAGCAAACGCGAAAAGATTCGAAAAGAATGGCAGGTTAAAGAAAGCGAATATCTGATTGGCCACGTGGCAAGATTAGATCCTATGAAAGACCATGAAACTTTTTGCAAAGCTGCGGCCCTTTTAAGCAAGCGCTTGGATAATGTGCGTTTTGTTTGTATTGGCGAAGGTTCGTACACCTATTTGGAAAATTTAAAAGCTTTGGCTTCACGCTTAGGCTTGCAAGATAAACTGATTTGGGCCGGCATGCGTAAAGATGTAGAAGACGTATATAATGCATTCGATCTTTTTTGTTCTTCTTCAGCTTTTGGAGAAGGATTTTCAAATGTGTTAGGAGAAGCCATGTCGATGGGGATCCCATGTGTAGCAACGGATGTCGGAGATGCTGCTTTTATTTTGGGTGATATGGGATATGTTGTGCCTGCGCGCGACGCAAAGGCTCTTGCTGAGGCTTGCTACAAAGCTTTAACCCTAAAAAATATTTCAAGAGATGGGATACGAAATAGAGTTGTTGAGAATTTTAGCTTAGCTACTATGGTAGAACGCACTAAATGTGTGTTTGAAAAACTTTGCGCATCAATGGAGACTGCATAAAGATGCAATGTGAGAGTAATCGACGTCTGCGAAAAAATACCAACATTGCAGTGTTGGGTTGTGGATATTGGGGCAAAAACCTCATTCGTAATTTTTCCGAATTGGGAAATCTTGTTGCAGTCTGTGATGCAAATGTAAATGCAGCGGAACCATTGGCAGCACAATATAAAGTGAAAAATTTGTCTTGGTCTGCAATATTGGAGGATTCCACTATTCAGGGTGTTGTTATCGCAACCCCTGCATCCATGCATGCAGAACATGCAACACTTGCCTTGCAAGCATCTAAGCATGTTTTTGTCGAAAAGCCTTTGTCATTGTCACTCTCTCAAGATTACAAAGAGGGACGAAGTTCCCCTTTTAGCGATGAGGCCAAGCGCCTGGCCTATCTTTGCGCTCGCATGCCAGCTACTTATGCTGCCGCCTATAAAGTTCTCCAAAAAGTCCCTTTTTCTTGTACCCACTTACTAGACCTCGGCGCCGGTCTCGGCGCAGCTTCGTGGGCTGCCGCTGAACTATTCCCTTCCCTAAAACAAATGACCCTCATAGAAAAAAATCCCGAAGCAGTCTCTCTTGGCAAAACACTCGCTCAATCTCATGCTACGCTCCAACACGCCACATGGCTTCAGCAACCCCTTTCAGCCCCGATTCCCTCCGCCGATGGGGCGATTTTTTCCTATGTTCTCAACGAGTTAGATAATCCTAAAGAA
>CAZCHZ010000181.1:0-3748 GCA_964498615.1 uncultured Legionellaceae bacterium
AGCGACAAATTTTCTATGCATCTCGGGACAATCCATATTACCACCAATACCCATCACCGGAATAACAATCGGCTGCTGCGGTTGAGAGGGAAAATAGGCAGCCTCGAGTGCCCCTTGCGATTTTTTGGTATCGCATGGCTGCTTCATTTTCATTCTTTCAATGGCATTTGATAATGCCATCATTGCATTTCCTTGTTTATCTGTAGTATTTAATTCCAAAGCAAGCACTTTTCGCAATCTTTCAAGATCTTCGTATGTCCGAATTTCAAAAGTGTCGAATTCTTGCTGACTACGGGGCATTTGGTTTAAAAATTCTTTAACTTTCAGTGTATGTGGTGCTTCTCCCAATAAAGGCGTTAAAGATATTTCAATTAAGAAATTAGCCATTTTGAGACGACTTACTGGGGAATTTTCACCATTATTTAGAATGGAATTTTTTGGTACATAACCAGCCATTGTTTCAATATCTTGTAATAGCTCCAATAGCTCTGCTTCTGCACGCAATCCAAAATAACGTTTACCTTCTCCGCGCACTCCGGGGCATGAATACTTTACTAGATATCCCATAATTTAATCTCCTACATGAAAAAATTAAATTATATCATATTCAAAACATATGTATAGTCCAAAACAAAAAAAATTCTTGTCAGTATGATCATGCAATTACTTATGACAGGAATTCAAACAATGTACTACGCTGATTTTTATGAAGCTTTCTTTTTTGGAACAAAATCAATTTTCAATCTATAACCTAATGCAAAAGCATATTTTTCTAATGTACGAATACTAGGAGAATGTTTTTTCCTTCCTCCCGCAGATTCAAGCCTACCAATAACGGATGTGCTGGTATGCATTTTCTTAGCAACTGCTGCCTGAGATAAACCAGCCGCGGCTCTTGCTTTGAGCATTTTTTCTAGTAATTCAAATTCAGGCGATAATGCATCATATTCAGCTTTAAATTTCTCATCTTTCATTAATTTATTAATAAACTTTCTATTGCTCAGCCTTTTCATTTCTTTACCTCCGACAATCGTTTGAATGCAAGCTCTAAACTCCTTTTAGGTGTTTTATCACTTTTCTTAATTATTGAATGTAGTATGATAATCTCATTTTTCACTACAGTTGCATAAAACACTCTTGCAATTCCTTCTTGCGCTTTAAGTCGCATCTCAAGAAGCCCCTTTTTCATATGCCTCGTATGAGGCATACCTATATCTGGCCCATATGTTTCCATTAAAGTAGTGAGACGTGCATATTTAGCAAGGAGCCCTCGCGGCATTTTTGCAATTTCGTCCCTCACATCTTTACTATAAAAGGTAACTGTCCACATTGAATGTTTATAGCATATTTGCTACAAAACGCAATACAGTATAAATACACAGCACAGGACTGTCCCCCACACACAAAACATTTCAGTTTTGTCCACTAGATACGCATTTTTTTAATGGTAATATCGAGAAAATTGAAAGACAATTATCTCAAGGGTAAAAGAGAAAGACGGAACGGCGGTCATGTTCCTTTTTTAAAGACTCTTGGTTTACCTTTAGAAGAGGGCGTCTTCTTCTTGGTGAAAAAAGTCTCAGCCTTTGCTTTGGGAGTATCTTGCTTAGTAGGTGTTGTCACCGGTTGTTTTTGCTTCTTGGCATCAAATGCAGGCGTTTGAAGTTTAGGCGCATTACTTTCTCCTTGTTTTAATTGTGCGAGCAACTGTTCCACTGCTCTAGCCTCATCTTCAGGACGCACGTCTACCGGTTTGGCTTTCTCTGCCCATTTAGCGTTCCTTTTGTTATTAAGTTCCACTGCTATCCTTTCTAATTCTTTGACATTTATATTTTCGATGATAAATACAACATTTCCCTTGTCCTTAATCGACTTTATATTATTCTTATTGAAATGTATCGTCAGCATTAATTCTCGTTGCTTTATTGCAGCCTCGTTTCCTGCTATGCCATCAAATTGAAAACCTACCACGGATTTTTCTTTGTGTAATATTGACGTGATATTTCCATCTTGCGCACTTGGGTAAAGTTCCTTAAACATTGCAAAAATTTCTCTAAGTAATGCATTTGGTGTATATCCAGTATCTTTAGGTGTAGACGACATAATGCACCCCCTATGTTTTATTTATTTTCGACCGGGTGATTTGAATATAGTTCAATTGCTGTCGCAGACTACGCTAATTCTGCATGTATTTACACATAACTAAGGAGTCTAAGATGCTTTGCTACTCATCCTAATGTCTTCTTGGTTGTTCCTGGACCACCAGGCGCGTCTGGAAGAGGGGATTCTTCCTCCCTTGGTCCACCGGGCGCGGCTGGAAGGGGTGCATCCTCTTGTGGCGCTGATTCAGTTTCTGGTGACACTGCTGCTTTTCCTGCAGCTGAAAAAGCTAATGCTTCTGGTGTCACCTTTGCTTTTTCCATAAGTTCATATAACATCTCCATATCTTCTTTATTATTTTTGAAAAACTCGCGCAAACTAATCTCTTTATCCTGCATCCTATTGCCATAAACTTCGCCCGATGAAACTCGAATAAAGTTTGAATCTAAATCTAAACCTGAGGCAACCATATATTTGATCATGGAAAATAGCACGGCTTCAGACATTGCTTGTCTTTTAGGCTCATCTTTTTTATGTAAGCCTTCTGCGATATGGGTAAAAATATTAAACAAATACCTGGGTGGAAGAACTGCACTCGAATCATACAACCCTGATGATCGTCCAAGCTCTATTTTTACCGTCGTGATATTTTCTTCAAAGTTTTTTAATGTTATCCCCTTTGCTTGCAAGCGTTCAATGATCAACTGAAAGATCTTAAAAGATTGATCGGATGGTTTACTAAAACTTGTTGCCTGATAGACCGCCCTATATAAGGGTGATTCACCGTGGTACCTATCCTCCCCTTTGTTTTTATAAACATGTGATAGAAAAAATGGATCGATGCCCATATCTAAGCCAGTTTTCACTCCTTTATATCTTCCCTCCTGAATTTCTGCGAGTAACGCGTTTTCCAATCCGAAATCTATCTTGCGACCTTTTGGTACCGACATAACACACTCCTAGTATTTATTATTATATTTGACTATGCACTTAAAACAAAGTTGCATTAAAGTTCAATTTAATTAGGTGTAATTACAAAAATGCGAATTGTAAGGGTCTGACGCTTTACTATTATGAATTGAGGTGTTTCATCTTGGGTTAGCGTCTGACCCCTAAGCAATTTCTTCTGGTTCTACAGTATCTAAATCCACGCCCTTTTTGGGAAACCATTTCATCACGCGACTTAAGATGATAGTTAAAGCACTATTACCCAAGACATTGCCAGCTGTTAAGATTGGGTCGAATAAAATAAACACGGCCATTAAAAAGGCAGTCATTTCTGGGGTATAGCCAAACAAGCCTTCTAAAATAGGGGTAAGCACAAGCACCGCACCACAAGGCACGCCTGGAATAGCAAACTTTGTCAGCATATAAAACTGCACAAAGATAAGATATTCAGCAAATGTTGGCATGGGCATACCAAAAGTTAAGAGAATGGCCATAATCACAATAGGGGTTGTAATACTGTCGCCAATCATATGAATATTCACAGTCGCAGGAATAATGGTGCGTGCAAGTAAAGGATCTTGCGTATTTTTTTCAGCCGCCGCCAAAGTGACGGGCATGGTTGCAAGGCTGGACATGGTGGTAAAGCCTAAAATAGCCACAGGCATCACATTACGCAAATAATTGAACCAGCGTTTGAGAT
>CAZCHZ010000182.1:0-3716 GCA_964498615.1 uncultured Legionellaceae bacterium
TATAGCAAAATTTATGTAATTAAGTTTTGTAGCATTAGGATTAGAAACATAAGCTATTTGAGGATTAAATATAGTTCCAATGATGACATTATATACACCATCAAATATATCTGTCGCCGATTTTACAAAACCAGTCACAGCTCTGCCAATATCCTTAAAACCATCCACAAAGGTTGTTTCAAAGAATGGTGTTCCTTTATACATTTCATAAAAACCATAGAAAAAACCAAATGTAATCTTAAACGGAGCTGCAATAGACCTTATTAATCCACCAGCAAAATGGCCTATTGGAGTGATAAGTGTATGAACAATACCAAAAGCCAATCTACGTAATCTTGTAGGAGGGGAGTTGCTATTTGAAGTGGAATACAAAATACGAGTACTCATTATATAGAGCCAGGTTTGCTGACTAAATATTGGATATTTTTCTGACAGAAATTTTCCATTATCCCAGAGGTCACCCTCAAAACGCCTAACAAATTTTTCAAATCTTGATATTTCTGGGTCTCTCGGTATACCGTCATCGCTTTTTTTGATTGGTACTGACATAAAAACCTCACTATAAATCATGAATCATGATGGTTCACTCAATTATTTAGAGTGGCCAATGCTTAATAAAGTTCCTAAGTTTTAAGTTTTAAAGCAGGGATATTCGACTTGTAAAAAACAAAAGAACATTATAATCAACAACTTAAGCCAGAACTTTACATATATAAGATTGAAACCTAAACTTTATAGATAGGTGACTATGCACCAACGGGGAAACTTGAGTTTATGATTCAGACCTGTCACATATTAGAGGCCTTGGCTAAGAATGACGTAGAACAGGCAAAAATGCTGATCAGGGCAGAGCCTGTGAATGCTCAGAATGCCTTTGGGGTCTGTGCCCTACATTTAGCGGTCAAAAAAGGGCTTTATGAGGTTGTGAAATTATTATTAATGCAGGGAGCTGATCCAAATATACGTAATGAGTATGATGAAGTCCAAAGTAGCCCACTATCTCAAGAAGCTTTACCCTTGTTTGAAGGCATTTCTAGTGCGATGAAAGAAATCATTCAAGATTTGCAGGCCTTGGCCGAAAGAACAGCTTTGCATATTGCTGCTAAAAATAGCTTGGTAGATATTGCTGCATTGTTAATAAAATATGGTGCTGATGTAGATGCCAAAGATTTTGGGGGTTGCACGGCATTACATTGGGCAGCTATTAATGGTGATCTCCCCTTTATCAAATTACTGCTGGAAAGTGGGGCGGCTATTAATGTTCAAGATTTGGCGGACAGTACGCCCTTACATGAAACCCTAAGACATGGACAGAGTGAAGCCTTAAAATTTTTGCTAGAAAAAGGCGCAGATCCTGAACTTGTCGATGCATTGGGCATGTCATCCCTGAAGTTGGCAGAATCGAAACCAGAGCTTTTGCATATGCTTTTAATGTATGCTTCCAAAGTGCCGCAGGACGTTGTTCGACATTAATTTTAGAATAAAAATTATTTGCCTATTTATCTGCGTTTGAATTTGACATCATTAGCATCATCTTTACGTGGATCATATGGAGGTGGATTATAAGATGTTATTTTTACGGCAACCTTAGTAGAAGAAGTATCCTCATTATCTTTATTATCTGTAGGCAAGCCTGGTTGGGGTTTTTTGATTTTTCCTAAGTCTTCGTCTCCTTGTAAGAGTAGATTTAAATCTGCATTTTCATGGCACACTTTAGGATTAAGCCTTTTAAGGATCTTTTCTGAGACACTCATCTTTCCCTCCAATAGATTTTACGCTTTAATAACATTCAAGTTTGCAAGCTTTTTAACTCAGATGTATTCACCTTATTGATTAAATCGTAAATTAACCAATGTGATTTGACAAGGTTTTTCTTCGAATTTCAAAGATAGTCCATTCCCTCTTGAATAGGAAAATCAAAATAGGTATCTGGGAAGGGTTCGTTTTTTAAGGTATAGTGCCACCATTCTTTTTCGTAGTTCAGAAAACCTTGGGCTGCCATCACATCCACTAGCAATTCTCTGTTCTTTTTAGCAAGCTTAGAAATAGCATCTGAAAAAGTGTGCGATTTTTCAGAAAAAAAATCAATCGCTGTGCCCATGTCCAAATCGATAGGCACTTTGGGATCCCTTGGATTAGGGAGGGTAATGGTTAAATCGACGGTACTGCCTCTGGAATGTGCTGATTGCCTTGAAATATAGCCTTGTTCAAAAAGCGCGAGCTTATCAAAATCAGGATAACATAGTGCTTTCATTTTTTTATCGTGAGGATCTTTTGCCCAAGCTTGAAAATCGGCCACTGCCGTGGTTGGACGATAAGCATCAAATATGCGTAAACGATATCCTTGCTGGTAAGCATCCAAAGCATCTTGAACTTTTATTAAAGCATCTTTAGCTTTCGTTGTTAAGATACATACTTTGGCAAAATAGGACGCGACTGGGCGGCCTAAGAAATTATCATTACCTGCATAGTTTATTGACAAAATAATGCGGGGATCATGCAGATAAGAAAAACCTTTAGGTAAGATATGCGTAGTAGGCATGAAGTATCCTTGTCATTAATATAAAATAGCAGCCACTTGGCGTCCTTCTGCCATGAGGAGTGTATAAGATCGACAAGCGGCAGCACTGCTCATGAGCTCAACACCTATGTGATGTTCTGTTAAAGATGCAAAAAGACTGCTGTCTAAAAAAAGTTGTTTTTCACCTGTGCCTAATAAAACCACTTGAGGAGAAAGCACTAAGATATCCTGAAAATAACTCGCATTAAGATCTTCAATGTTAGGCGGGCCCCAGGGCGCAATGAGTTGTTGAGGCATCACAAGCAGAGGACAGGCATAACGCCGACCTGCTATATAAACATGCCCATGGCTATAGGACTGAATTTTGAACTGGCTGTCGCCAGGATCTAACGAAAACTCCATGCTGCCATCATATCAAAAAATCGCATACAATAGCGCGTGAGCGAAAGAGACAAAGGGGAAGTCCCAAGACCCACAATACAGGCAAGAGCCTATGATGCTTTGCAACTAAAAAAAAATCTAGAAGAGGGTTTACATCCCGTGCTTGCCCGAGTTATCGCGGCGCGTCCTTTACCCTCGGGATTTTTATTAAACGATATTTTATTTCCGCGTTTGAGTCATTTATCTAGCCCTTCCACAATGGCTGATATGGAAAAAGCAGCCACAAGGCTTGCAGAGGCGGTGATTAGAGAAGAGTACATTGGGATAGAAACCGATCATGATTGTGATGGTCAGACCAGTCATGCAGTGATTTTTGATGTGTTAACGAGGCATTTCCATCATCCTCAAGAAAAAATACGTTCTTATATTGGGCATCGTCTGCAAGAAGGCTATGGGCTGTCTGATAAAGTTGCTAATCGTATTTTAGAAGATAGGCCTTGTCCAACACTTATATTGACAGCAGATAATGGATCGGCAGACGAACCGAGAATTAAGCGCTTAAAAGATGCTGGTATCGATGTGATTGTGACAGATCATCATGAAATCCCTATAGAAGGTTGTCCAAAAAGTGCTTATGCCTGTTTAAACCCAACGCGCAAAGATTGTCAATATAACGATCCCTACATTGCGGGTTGTATGGTGGCTTGGTTGTTGATGGCAGCCACACGTAGCCTCTTGATAGAACAAGGTTACCTTAAGAAAACTGCCCCGCATTTATCAGATACGCTCGATTTTGTGGCGGTGGGGACGATTG
>CAZCHZ010000183.1:0-3711 GCA_964498615.1 uncultured Legionellaceae bacterium
TGATTCCAAACCTGATCCCTAACCTGATTCCAAACCTGATCCCTAACCTGATCCCCAACCTGATCTGTTAATAAATGTTTTAAAAAGTTAGCACCCAATTGTGCCGCATATGGACTTGATAGGAAAATCACTACAGGCTCTTCAAGGCTACAAAATTTATAAAGCCATTTGATTTGCGATATTGCTAATTCGCGATCTATCTTTTTATCGCATTTGAAAATTTTGTCGAACCAATCCTGCCTTACGACTGATAGCAATTCTTCTTGTTCTTTTGATAATGATTCTAATTTCATAATTATTAAATATTTTTATAAATTTCTTCAATTAAAGGCAGTCTAACTTGGGCGTAAACACTATTGTCTATATGAATAGAATCATATACACTAATTGATGGAGATTCTTTATAATTGCCAATTAGTCTATTTTGCTCTTCTATTAACTCAATGGGTATTGCACGATTTTCATTAATATATGAATATATTTTTTTGTTATAGCTTCATATTTTTTTAAAATATTATCCATTTTACTTCTGTTTAAATTTTAAATACTGTTTATTCTCCCAAGTTGAAAGAATTGCAACACCTTATAGGAGGATGGAATTATTTAACTTCCCATTTTTTAAGAGTTGATTTTATAACATCTGCCATTTGTTCCTTCTTTGATATTGGACACCTGAAACCATTATATATGAACGTTTGCTCTCCATATAATAATGGTCGGCCAGCCTTTTCTTTCTTTTTCATACACAAATATATACGTACGTATTATATTATCAAAGCGATTTGAAATATTTATTTCAATATACTTCCAACTTATTGATTATCAGGTAAATTGTTTTCACCAAATTGATATTCAACCTTTGATTTTATTTTATTAAACCTTAATAAATACTTTTTTTCTGTGTCCTTATAAGCATTAACTCGTTCAATTGCATTGTAAATAGTTGAATGATCCCGATTAAACCATTTCCCTATTTCCTGTTCACTATCTGTAATCAATTCGTGGCATAGATACATGGCTATATGTCGAGCCTCAACTATTGGTTTCAATCGTGATTCGCTCAATATCTTAGCTGGTGTACTGTTCATATGGAGCGATACTATTTCGATTATTGTTTGCACTTTTGATGGTAAATTTTCGAATGGAATAACAACACGGTTAACCATTGGAATTCTAACAGCTTGAACTTTCTTCTTTTTGGCCTTCTTTTTAACTATAGGTCGCTTTTGAATGGTTATTAACTGGTGGTTAATAAATGTGTGTATAAGTGGGCGGGTTTTCTTATACCCTATAATTGCTTCCATTTGTCTACTATCTTTTGTTGAATTTTAGTTGGTGTATGATTTAATCGTGTGCATTGCTGCAGGAAAAGTTCGATATACTCCTGCAACATAATCTGATATTCAAAGGCTCCTTTCCCTGACTTATGCAGACCTAATACCTGCAGTTCTTCCAATATTCCTTCCCCATAAACCTTTTTCATCTGCTGCAGGTATGGTAATTCATTCCCTTTCAAGAAAATATTACAATACTTGGATTGAGGATTTGTATTTTTCCTGCAGAATATCAAACTTGGATGTGTTGACCTTTTCAGAAAGTGCCCATTCTGTATTTTTGACCAATGTTCAAATCGGTTGGTGCAGCAAAAACACTTAACCATTCCGTCCGCATCTGCAGGTTGCATTCTTACAACAAGTGAATAAATAACATCTAAATCGGCTTTAATGATAGAAACGGGCGTTGTTTTAGGCTTTTCGTACTGCAGCTTCTTTTCTTTCTTTATCTCTTTTTGTGCCTGCAGGAGTTGTTCTGCAGTCCATGTCTTTCGATTTTCCAATTCTGCTTTTTTATTTTCGCTCATTTTCGGTATCGGTTGAGGGGCTTTCTTTTCTTTCGCCTCTCGTTCGGAATGGCGGGTAGAATCTTGCTTTGAATATCCTATTGGCATAATTCAAGATCCCTTCTATGAACCGATAACCACTGACCATTGATTACAATAGCGTATACACCCTTTCCGTAATGATCTACTACAATAGCATCCTGTGCTTGGTGGATTACCTTATCTCCAATGTTTAAGTCGTCAAATTCGGTCATTGTCTTTTATTTTCTAATTCTTTAACAATAAAATAAGCACAACCAAAAAGAATAGCACAAAACCTAGAAAATAGCTCATTCAAAACACCGTAATTTAGAAATAATGAAACTATTGAAACCAATATCAAAATCATTAATACTGTTGAGTTTTTCATGTTATTGAATTGATTTAGTGATTGAGATTGTTCCATGATATTTTAATCCGTTGTTAGAATTTAAAGCCCCTGAATTAGCCGTTTGTTCATTATCATACTCACACTCTCCTTTGTAAAGATTCACCCATACAGTTCTTGTCTTGGGGATCAGAAAAAGGTCATCTTCGTGATCTTCATGAAAGAAAACTCTACCATTGCCTGTTATTGCAAAAGCATGCTGACTTCCATCTTTTTGATTATAAATAATAACGATTGTTTCGACTGCCTTTAAATCTGTTTTCAAAATTTCAACCAATCGACCATCCCTACTTACCACATCATACTTCCCTGTTTTCCACTTTTCCAGATCAAAAGGGATTCGCTCTATCGGTGTATCTACTTGTACAGCCTTTTCAATTGATTCTTCTGAATATGCCTTAACAGTTAAGCTTGCTACTGCTTTATATCCGATTGTTACACTAAAATTTGTCATATTCTTTTCTCGTTATACTGTTTAATGCCGTCTTTCCGTGCTGTAAAATTTCCTCGCTACTTTCCCGAGGTGTTCATACAGGCCTCTATTCCTGTAATCATTCGATCAATCATGCCAGTACATATCTTACATCTGGCGTATCACAATTTAAAATAGAGTGTATGTACTCACTTCTATTCGATCACATTATCGTTATGTGAACCGTAGCCTTACGGGGCTATCCTTCTTCGCTTTTATGTGTTGTGAGTGATTAAGGATTCGAACCTTAGCGATACATTTAGGTTAAACACCCCCAGATATAGAGCTTGTTTTTGCAAGTCTCCGCATGTATCTTATCTATATTACCGAACACCTTTTCGGATCATCCCTATTTTTCAATTCAGGTATTCAGATACTGCCTTTCCCTGAATGAGGAGTTATAAATTGTAATGAGGCTTCAACAATTTAATCGTTTCACCACCATACGAATTCTCGGTCTTTTCAATGAATTGTTCAGGTGTATAATCAATATTCTCAATTCCTTTAATGAATGAGTCACGACCCATTTGACAAGATCCGGTTAGCTTATTATGAGCAATTGAAAACTCTTGAATTGAATACTTTTCGCCTTTTTTAAATTGATCGACGAATCTCGAAATGCGCTCCTCAATCGGTAAATTATCCTCAAACTTTTCATTGGCTTCTTTAAAGGCTTCTTCTATGGTATCGGCGTGAGCAAAATAATTTCCAACCTTAGCAACAAAACATGCAGTAAATGTCAAATCATTATTGACGATTTTACCTTTGGCTAAATTATTACGAACTAATTTATCAATGATAGTACTTACGCCATCTATTTTATAGATTTTTTGCTCATTAATAACCATAATTCCGTTGCCGTTGCCGTTGCCGTTGCCGTCGCCGTTGCCGTAGCCGTCGCCGTAGCCGTCGCCGTCGCCGTAGCCGTTGCCGTTGCCGTCGCCGTTGCCGTTGCCGTTGCCGTCGCCGTAG